>CAZJAY010000050.1:0-8006 GCA_964543915.1 uncultured Methylocystis sp.
GGAATCTTGCCGCCGGGCCCTTCGAGGATGAGCCGCCGGCGCTTCCCGCGCCCTTCGACAAGCTCGACTTCGACACATGGCGCGATATCCGCTTTCGGCGCGATCAACGGCTGATCTCGCCCGGCGCCGGCGGCTTCCAGCTCGAAACCATTCATCTCGGCTTTCTTTACAGGCGCCCGGTGACGATCAATCTGATCCGCGACGGCATTCCTGCGCCAATTCACTATTCGCCCGCGCATTACGATTACGGCCGCGTCAGGCTCGTTCGTCCGCCGCCTGTCTACACTGGCTTCGCCGGTTTGCGCTTGGTGTTTCCGGTGTACGATCCGCAGGTGCAGGATGAGGCGATCAGTTTTCTTGGCGCGAGTTATTTTCGTTTCCTTGGACGCGGCCAGCAATATGGGCTGTCCGCGCGCGGCCTGAGCGTCGAGACCGGAACCGAACGCGAGTCGTTTCCGTTTTTTCGTGAATTCTGGATCGAGACGCCCGCCGCCGGCGCGAACCGGATTACGATCTATGCGCTCCTCGACGGTGAAGCGGCGACAGGCGCCTTTCGCTTCGAGCTTGCGCTCGCCCAAGAAAGCGTAATCGATACGCAGGTCACGCTCTTCGCCCGCCGACGCAACGTAAAATTCGGTTTTGCGCCGCTGACTTCGATGTATCTGACGGGCGAGAATGATCGTCGCGTGCGCGACGGATATCGCAACGAACTCCATGATTCGGATGGACTGCTGATCCATACGGGCGCCAACGAATGGCTGTGGCGACCGATCTTCAATCCTGCCACCGTGCGCATTTCTTCCTTCATGGACAAGGACAATCTCGGCTTTGGCCTGCTACAGCGGGATCGCAGCTTCGCTTCCTATCAGGATCTCGATCTGGCCTACGAGCGGCGACCCACCTATTTCGTCGAACCGATCGGCGGCTGGGGCGCGGGTCGCGTCGAACTGGTTGAACTGCCGACGACCGATGAAACCAACGATAATATCGTCGCAACCTGGACGCCTGCGGCGGCGCCGGAACCGGGCGCGCCTTTCGTCTATGCCTATCGCCTCATTGCCGGCCTGGAGCTGCCGCAGCTCTCGCCCAACGGACGCGTCGTCAACACATTCGATGCGCCCGCCCGCGCGCTTGGCTCGGCGGAACCGGAAAACATCGCCGCAAGGCGTTTTCTTGTCGATTTTGCCGGGGGCGAAATGCCCTATTACGCGTCGGATCCGTCGAAGGTGGAAGCGGTCGCTACATCGACGCGCGGCGAGGTTATACGCGCGGTCGTAATATCCAACCCGAATATCGAGGGCTTACGGGCGATGATCGACGTGAGGATCGCGCCGGGCGAAACGACGGACCTGCGTCTTTTCCTGCGCGCCGGCGACAGAACGCTGACCGAGACATGGACATTCCCGTGGACAGCGCCGCGCGGATGAGCGCGCGGCCACGCACAGGGAAGCAGCGATGACCCCCCCGCCGCGCCTGTTGTCAATCGCCGGATCGGACCCGTCCGGCGGCGCAGGCGTTCAGGGCGATCTGAAAACTTTCTCGGCCTTCGGCTGCTACGGCATGGCGGCGATCACTGCCCTGACTGCGCAAAATACGCGCGGGGTCCACGCCGTCTTTCCTGTGACGCCTGAGATGGTGGCCTCGCAGATCGAGCCCCTGCTTCAGGACAGCGCGCCGGCGGCGATCAAGATCGGCATGGTTGCAACGCCGGAGAACGCCGCCGCCATCGCCCGGGCGCTGGGACCAGAGCAGCGCAATGTCATCGTCGATCCGGTGATGCGCCCGACGCAGGGCGTCAGTCTTGCGGCGACCGGTCTCGAAGCGGCGCTAATGACGGAACTTGCCCCGATCGCGCGTCTGCTGACGCCAAATCTGGACGAGGCGGCGGCGCTGACAAACACGCCACGCGCCCGCACGCCGGAGGAGATGGCCGATCAGGCCCGACGGCTTGTTGCGCTCGGGGCCCGCGCCGCGCTCGTGACCGGCGGGGACCTTGACGGCGCCCCCGTCGATGCGCTCGCGGCGGACGGCGAAGTTCGTTTTTTTGCCGGGAGTCGCATCGAGACCCGGCATACGCATGGCACGGGCTGCGCGTTGTCGGCCGGCATCGCGGCGCGGCTGGCGCTGGGCGACAGCCTGATCGACGCGATCAGCAACGCCAAAGGGTGGCTGGAGGCGGCGCTGGCCGCGGCGAATTCGCTGACCTCAGGCGACGGGCGCGGCCCGCCGCATCATTTTTTCGAACTCTGGGCGAAAGGCGTCAGGCCCCCAGCGCAGCCTTGACCGCCGCGCTCGCCCGGCCGAAATCCATGCGGCCGGTATATTTGGCCTTCAGCGCCGCGACCACCTTTCCCATATCCTTGATGCTCGCGGCGCCGACCTCGGCGATCGCCGCCCTGACGGCCTCGGCGACCTCGCCCTCTGTGAGTTGCTGCGGCAAATAGGCGGAAATCACTTCGATTTCGCCTCTCTCCTTTTCCGCCAGCGCGGCGCGCCCGGCTTTCTCGTAGATTTCGAGAGATTCCTGCCGGCTCTTGATCATCTTCTGGAGCAGGGCGAGAATATCCTCTTCAGACAAGGTTTTGCCGGCGCCGCGCGCTTCGATGTCCCTGTCCTTAAGGGCGGCGTTTATGAGTCGCAGAGCGTCCACCTTCGCCCGCGCGCCCGCCTTCATGGCGTCCTTGAGGTCCTGTGTGATCTTCTCGCGCATGGTAATTCCAATTCCCTGTCGGATAGACTAAGTCGTCTGTCACACAGGCAATAGAGCGGAACATGAGCGTCGATCAAGATAAGGCCGGCGTCCCCGGCGACGGGCGGGATAATGCCGCAGGCTGGACGAAGCCCATTCACACCGGCGTGCTGGCGCTGGCGAGCGGAGAGATTATCGAGGGCTTCGGCCTTGGCGCAGTCGGCGAGGCAGCCGGCGAGGTCTGTTTCAACACCGCAATGACCGGCTATCAGGAAATCCTGACCGACCCGTCCTACGCGGCCCAGATCGTGACCTTCACATTCCCGCATATCGGCAATGTCGGCGCGAACGATGAGGATATCGAGACCGTCGACATGGCCAACAGCGCCGGCGCTGTCGGGGCCATATTCGGCGCACCGGTGACGCAACCGTCAAATTTTCGCGCGCAATCTTCACTCTCGGACTGGTTGACGCGGCGCGGGATCGTCGCGCTTTACGGCGTCGACACACGCGCGCTGACCGCGCTCATTCGCGAAAAGGGCATGCAGAACGCTGTTATCGCCCACGCGCCCGACGGCAAATTCGATCTGGCCGCGCTGCGCGCGAAAGCGGCGCAATGGCCCGGCATTGACGGCATGGACCTCGTGCCCGGCGTCGGGGCGAGATCGGGCTTCAACTGGAACGAGACTACCTGGCGCCTTGGGTCGGGTTATGGCGCGCGGGAGGGCGCGGCCAAATTCCGGGTCGTCGCCATCGATTACGGCGTCAAACGCAACATCCTGCGCCTGTTGAGCGACGCGGGCTGCGAAGTGGTTGTCGCGCCGGCGACGGCGAGCAGCGCCGAAATAATCGCCCTCAATCCGGACGGGGTGTTTCTCTCGAACGGCCCCGGCGATCCGGCGGAAACGGGCAAATACGCCGCGCCCGTCATCCGCGACGTGCTCGCGGCGCGCATTCCGACTTTCGGCATCTGCCTCGGCCATCAAATGATGGCGCTCGCCGTCGGCGCAAAGACGAAAAAAATGCCGCAGGGTCACCATGGCGCCAATCATCCGGTGAAGGATTTCACCACCGGCAAGGTGGAAATCGTGTCGATGAACCATGGTTTCGCGGTGGATCGGGACAGTCTGCCCGCCAATGCAGTTGAAACGCATCGCTCGCTTTTCGACGGTTCGAACTGCGGCATCGCCCTCACCGACCGCCCGGCCTTTTAGGTGCAGCATCATCCCGAAGCCTCGCCGGGGCCGCGTGACAGCCACTATCTGTTTCAGCGCTTCATCGAGATGATGGCGAAGGCGAAAGCGGCGTGAATTCCGTCGCGCGCCCGCGCGACGTCCTGTGCGGGGCGCGGCGTGCGCAGCGTGATCGTTCGGCTTATGCTTCTCATGGGCGCGGCGGCGCTCGTCGCACTCGCGCTGCGTCCCGGTCTACGCGCCGCCCTGCTCGCTGAATTCTATGATCCGACGCGGCTTCCCGCTCTCGCGACGGATCCGCGTGTCCATTTTGAACCGGCCGCACGCGATTGCGCGGCGCGTGTGGCGACGCTGCTCCCGGCAGCGATGCGGCAAATCGAAAATGTGCACAGCGGACCCTTCGCGTATCCGCCGCTAATCGGCGTCTACGCATCCTTCGAGAACTACGCGCGCGCCAATGGCCTTGGCGACGCGGGCGTCGCAGGCGTCACGCGCGCCGGTCGCGCCCTGCTCTCGCCGACGCTCTGCGGCCAGGAAGGCGACAGGCTCGCGCTCGTGATGACGCATGAACTCTCTCACGTTCATTTTTCGGGACGGCGGAAGCATGGAAGCCGGCCGCCGCCCGCATGGTTCACCGAGGGACTTGCCGTGATGGCGTCCGATGGCGGCGGCGCGGAAGGGGTAAGCGACGCGGAGGCCGCGCAGGCGATCCGGTCGGGCGTCGCGATCGTGCCGGACGACGCCGCGTGGCTGGATTTCGCCGCCATTCCCTTCACGCGGGAGCCGGCTGCGCCGCCGGGTCGCGATCCCTCGACCTATCGCCAGCGTCTCGCGTTCCGGCAGGCGGGGCTTTTCGTGTCACAGCTGCGCGCGCAAAGGCCCGAGGCATTCCGGCGTCTGTTACGCGATCTCGAAAATGGCGCGACATTTGACGCCGCATTCGACCGATCATTCAACGGACAGTGGCAAAGTTACTGGCGAAACTTCATCGAAAAATAAAATAATTCCGTTGCCGTTTATTTCCCGAGCTGAAAGCTGACTCCCCCGCGCAGCTCTTTCGCGCGTGCTTTCGCAGTGGCCGACGATGGCGCGGCTCTGGTTTCGGCAGCATTAACTTTGGCGTCAGCCTCGCAGTTCGCGCGGGGCTGGTCGGTTTTGCCAATTTCATGGCTGAAGTCGCGTTTCTCGAAGAGCGGTATCCAGCCACTCGAATCGTCAAGATGCACGTAAACATCCATGATGACGGGGCCTTCGGGTGGTCGGAAATCCGTGCATCCGGAGAGATCCCTGTTCCACAGGGCGACAGAGATTGCGACCTGATATCCCGCTTTTTTGTAGGCGAGAATGCTTGCAAGCGCCTCGCGCATTGATGCGGTTTCAAGCGGATCGACTTCGAGAATCGTCAAGCCTTCAGGCGCCACTCCAGCGCTCCTTAACGCTACTCCCTCCCGGGAGGCCGTGACTTTCTTGAGCCGAAAGGCATAGGACAGCGGATCATGATGCCAGACATCCGCCTTGATAAGAATTTTCATGTCGTCGAACGTCGGAACCATCCATTCCGGCCCGCGCAGGGCGATACGGACCTCCGCCGGATCTGCGGTCAACGGATCGAATTTGCGCATTTTCAGGGCTGTTGTTAGCGAAACGCCATTGCACCCGGCGAGAAACAGCAGAACGACAGAGGCGAACAACGGGCGGGCAGATATCATGTTGTGTCATCTCCGCCGCAGCTGGAGGCGGCTCATGTCGAGCGATCACAAAAAAGCGTTTCGCGGTTCGACGCCTGTTTGGAACAACGTTTGCGGCCCGTCAATGATTGACAACAAAAAGCAGGGGGTGACGTCAGGCGCTTCCGGTTCGCCGACGCGTAAAGGCGTCCCATAGACGCCTCCGTCGCATGCGTCAGTTGGCGTTGCCGGGGAGAATGTGAGCCCGTTGGAATTCGGAAAAATTTAAAGGCTTGCGCTTCGATACGCCGGAGAAAATCCGCAGAGATCCGGACCGCGCGCCGGGCAATATTCCGGAATACCGACCCGACGCCGGGCAGGAGATCAATCGTGTGATGTCTCCGCCACGCGCACGCTGCGTTACGCAACGCCTTTATTTCAGGAACACATAGATATCCACGTCGACGCTGGCGTCGTCGCCTTTGAAATCCGAGAGATACTCCTCGATGATGAGGTCCTTCGTATCAAGGCCCTTTTCGTCGAGAAAGGCGGCGATCGCCTCATAGGTCGCCTCTATTTCGTCATAGGCGCCGCGATGCTGGAACTTCAGCGTTTTGCCGCCCGGCGAAGCGCCGATTTCGACGCCATCACCGAGTTTGGGCTTGCCTTCGGGGGCGGCGGCGAGCGGCAGCATCGCCTCGAAGGTGAAGCCGGCGTCATCGCTCTTTGTGAAGACGGCGATGGGCCGGCCATTGACGGCGAGACCGGCGCGCGAGGCGGCGTCCCGCAACCTGTCGAGCGCTTCGGAAATCGTTTTGCTTGAGTCCTCCCACTTGCCCTGACCACGAATCAAAACGGCTGGACGCGCCTCGACGGCGACGGCCTGGCTCATCACTGCGGCGGCCAGATTGTCGGCGGGGTTTGACGATGCGCCGGGCGTGGCGTCTGGCCCCTTGCCTTCCGCTTGCGTGGTCGGGCTGGGAGACGGCGCCGTTTCACTGACCGGAGCCGTAGCGTCGTCATCGCCGGCGCTTCGCCACTCAAGGAAAATCGCCCCGCCCGCGACCAGCGCCGCGAAAAGCGCAAGCGCCAGCCAGTGGCGGCGAATCGTTTCGATCAGTCCGGGGTCGTCCTCGTCCATGCCTGAAATTTCCTTCCGGAAAACGGTCGCCATTGCATAAGCGCGCGTTCGGGCGCACCTATTCCTGAATTGGGGCGAAAGTGGCGCCTTGACGCTGTTTTCTCTATAACGACACGACCTCTCGCATCCGCCGGAGCCGACGCCCGCATGGTCCATCCGCTTGATAACCGAACGGTTCTGCGCATGAACGGGGCAGGCAACGAAATCCTCGTCCTCGATCTGCGCGGCGCTGATCATATCCTGACACCGGCGGAAGCGCGCGCCATCGCCGCGCAGCCGGAACTGAAATTCGATCAACTCATGGCCCTGCATGACCCCCATGCGCCCGGCGTTGACGTCTTCATGCGGATTTACAACGTCGACGGCTCATTGTCCGGCGCCTGCGGGAACGGGACGCGCTGCGTCGCCTATGCGCTCGGGCGCGAAGGCAAGTCGCTGCTGCGCCTTGCGACGGAAGCGGGCGAGATCGAAACCCGGCGCGAGGGCGAAACGACTTTCACGGTGGACATGGGACCGCCCCGGCTCGACTGGCGTGAAATTCCGCTCGCCTGCGAGGCGGATACCGCCAACGTCGCGCTTGACCCGCCGGTTCCGGGCGCGCCGGAACGTTGCGGCGCGGTGAATATGGGCAATCCACATGCCGTATTTTTTGTCGCCGATACGGACGCGATTGATCTGGCGAAGCTCGGCGCGGCGATCGAGCGTCATCCGCTCTTCCCCGAGCGCGTCAATGTCTCCTTCGCGCAAATCGTCGCACCGGATGAAATTCTGCTGCGCGTCTGGGAGCGCGGCGCGGGCGCAACCCGCGCCTGCGGCACAGCCGCCTGCGCGACCCTTGTCGCTGCGGCGCGCGCCGGGCTTGCGGACCGCATGGCGCGCGTGCGGCTGCCGGGCGGCGATCTGCGGATCGCCTGGGGCGCCGACAACCGGGTTCTGATGACAGGCCCTGTCGAATTCGAATTCGAAACACGGCTGGCCGAAGCAATGTTCAAGGCGCCGCTCATCGAGGAAAGTCGATGAGCGCAGTTACGCGAACGGCGGAGGTCGTAACCTTCGGCTGTCGAATGAACGGAGTCGACTCGGAGGCGCTCGCCCGTGAGGCCGCCGGTGCGCGAGAGACGGTCGTCGTCAATACCTGCGCGGTGACGGCGGAAGCGACGCGCCAGGCGCGCCAGACGATCCGCCGGCTGCGTCGGGAGCGGCCCGAGGCGGAAATTGTCGTCGCCGGCTGCGCCGCGCGCATCGATCCGCAGGGTTTCGCCGCGATGGAGGGCGTGAGCCGGGTCATCGTCGCGCAACCGCCGGCGCAAGCGCGC
>CAZJAY010000051.1:0-7957 GCA_964543915.1 uncultured Methylocystis sp.
CCGCGACGCGCATCATCAACGAGGTGAAGGGCGTCAATCGCGTGGTTTACGATGTTACCAGCAAACCGCCGGGAACGATTGAGTGGGAGTAATATTCGCCGATATGTGAAACCGTTTCCGGCGATTGAAATCGGATACGGTTACGGATTTTTTGCGTGATGCCGACGGACGGCCATGTCATTGGCCGATAAAAAAAGGGTCCGGCGCGAACCGGACCCGATAATTCTGCATCGTCGCGACAGATCAGTCGTTATCGGCGAGCAATAGGCGATGAATGATTCCGCCGATCAGACCGCCAAGGAGCGGCGCCGCCCAGAACATCCAGAGCTGTTGCAGCGCCCAGCCGCCGACAAATATCGCCTGACTCGTTGAGCGCGCGGGATTGACGGACGCATTGGTGATCGGGATGTCGACCAGATGGATCAGCGTCAGCGCGAGACCGATCGCGATCGGCGCAAAGCCGACCGGGGCGCGGCCTTCGGTCGTGCCGAGAATGATCAAAAGGAAGAAGGCCGTGAGAACGGTTTCCGCAAGGAAGCCGGCCTGCCAAGTGTAACCATTGGGCGAATGGTCTTCATAGCCGTTCGCGGCGAATCCGTTGGCCAGCGAAAAATCGATATTCCCCTGACAGATTTTCAGCAGCACGAAGGCGGCGAAGGTCGCGCCCACAAGTTGCGCAATCCAGTAGGGGATAAGCTCCAGCCACGAAAAACGGCCGGCGGCGGCAAGACCGAGCGAAACCGCCGGATTGAAGTGGCCGCCCGAAACAGGGCCGAAAGCGTAGGCGCCGGTGAGCACCGTCAGGCCGAAGGCGAGCGCGACGCCCGTGAAACCGATGCCGAGTTGCGGGAAGCCCGCCGAGATCAGCGCGCTGCCGACGCCGCCGAAGACAAGCCAGAAGGTGCCAAGAAATTCCGCGAAAAGCTTACGTCCAACGCCAATAGAGAAACCATCCTGCATATTGATCTCCAACCTTTACCCGCGACGGGAATGTCTACCGGGATAAACGACGCCCGTCGGTCTGTCGAGCTTCGGGTGGACTGTGGCGCCCGCGATGATCTGTCGCGCCATCGCCTGCAGCGATCAGCTCCTGTCCATCTATCTGTCCCAATGTGGGCCGTTGAACCGCGGGCCGGAGTGACGGACGTAGTTCGGACCATGACGCATTGTATCGCGATGGGCGGCGCCGCTATGGGGAAAATCCCATCTCTGGACATGTCTCGGGCGATGCGCGTTGTGATGATGCGGCCGCATATGCGTGAAAATCTCGGCCTCTGCGCAGGTTGCGACGAAGAAGGGCAGGGCGACGATCATGCGCAGAAGAGTTTTCATAGCTGGCTCCATTATGGTTTCGGGACCGCGTGGCGATTTTACGTCAACCTGACGAAAAATCCGGCGACGTCGCGCAGTATTTGTAACCGGATCTTGCCACGTCGTGCACACGAGACAAAGGCGGACAAGGATAGAAGACCGGGGAAATGACAGTCGCTTACCCCAGAACACAGGTCGTGGGCTCCCTCTTCGGGCAAGTCAAAGCCGTCGCGAAAAGCCGATGATGATGGTCAGAGAATTGCAACTTCGAATTTTGACGCAGAGCCTTTAAATCACACACCCGAGCATTTACCTAAATCGGGTGTTTTCGTCAGGAGCTGTAATGCGGCAAATATAACCGGTCTATCGATCCGCAGGCCTTACCGTAAACCCGTAACGGGAATGCCGCAGTCCAGCGTAGACGACTTTGCAAGGAGCCGAAAGGAGTTTGACCATGAGCCTTTTTACTGACGAAAATCTGCCGCCGGATGTGCGACACCAATTAAAAGCGCATTGGGTTGCGACGCTTGTGGTTGGCGTCCTGCTCGCCATCGCGGGCGGTTTCGCGATCAACACCGCCTTTTTTTCGACGCTGACGACAGTCGTCGTTATCGGCTTTGCGATGATGGTTGCAGGTTTCGCCGAGGTGTTTCACGCCTTTGTGATGCGCTCATGGGGCAATTTCTTCTGGCTTCTCCTCGGCGGCGGCCTCTACATCCTTGGCGGCGCGCTCGTGGTGCGCAATCCGATCCTCGCCGCTTCCTTCATCACCCTGCTCCTTGGGGCGTCGCTGATCGCATCGGGATTGATCCGGAGCTATATCGCGTTTCAGATTCCCTCGGGCGGCACAAAGGGTTTCCTCGTTTTGTCAGGCGTTCTGACGCTCGTCGTCGGCGCACTGATCGTCGCGCAATGGCCTGGATCGAGCCTCTGGGTGATTGGTCTGATCCTCGGCGTCGAGTTGCTTTTCGCCGGCATGGGGTGGGTTGGCGTTGCGTTGTCGATGCGCAATGCGTAGCCGCGCCTGATGAATCGCGACGGTCCGGCGTCAGTCCGTTTCGCGGGCGCCGGACTCCAACGCCACGGCCAGCAAGCGCGCGATTTCCCGCCGCACGTCCGGCCGCAGACGCTCCCGGAAGTGATGAAAGGCAATGAACTCGTCTGTGAGTTCGATAAGACCCTCGTCGCGGAGCTTTTCGAAACGCGCCACGCCAACCTGCGATGGCCGCGCGAGTTTCGAAAGCAGATAATTGTCATAGCCAAGTTTCTGGATTTTCAGGATCATCGCCGGCGTGAGCTTTTGCGCGCCGGCGCCGATCCGCTCGACAAAAATCGATCGCAGATCTGCCTGCGGGCTATCGTTTTTTGAGGAAGGCGGAAGACGGGCCTCGGCGTCGATCCTGCGTTCGAGTTCCTTGAGGCGTCCCCAATTTTTCATTTCCGCCGGCGCGTTCGAGAAAGAAGGCGCCACCCGTAGGACTTGAATAATACAGTTTATTGAAAAAACACCCGGTTCTATATCCAAATTTACGAAAAACCGTCTGGTTCGGGGCGGAGCGGGCGAAGTCTCCCTCTCTCGCGGGATGACTTTTGCTTTGCTGACGCTACTTCCACGGGGCGTAGAGAGGGTCCGGGCCATGCAGGATAATTTCCGGCGTTTTATTCCGCTCGCCGCATCCGCGGCGTTGGCGCTTGCTTTCGCGGCGCATGTCTATTTCCACCTCGGGGATTACACAGCAGAGCGGGGAGTCGCCGCGCTCGGCAAGACAGCGCTCATGGCGCTCGCTTTCGGCGCCATGGCCTATCTCGTCATCGAAACCATTGTGGCGATGTGCGGCTCGCTTTTTGAGGGGCTTACCGCGCCGTTGGACCCGCGGGAGCAGGAAAAGCCTGCGTCGGATGATGCCCGAGGACGAGATCGCGTGCGTTGATCGCGAACCGAAGCCACGCTCTATTCTTCGGGTTCCGCCGTGAAGCTGACGCCCTGACTGGTGAGGAACTCTGTAATGTGCGCCTCAACCCGGTCGCGCAAGTCCACGTCAGGTCGATAGCTGAAACGCTTCCACGGCAAAAGAGGCGGGTCGAAGTCGACGGAAAGTTCATATTCCTCGATTTCTCGAACATGATCGACGACATCAACGAATGAAATCGCCACCTGCAGCGGGTAGAGGCTTTTCGTGCCGATCGTGAAACTCCAGCCATAGTCCTCGGCTTCGGGCGCGCTGATTTCGACGTCTTCAGGCTTCCGGGCGCTGATGAAGGCGACCATATCGTCGACAAGATGGCGGCCGTGCCGCCAGCCGGTGTCCATTCCCGCATGAACGGAAAACATCTCGCGTTCCTGCGGTCGTTCTGTCGGCGTCTCGCCGCCCGTGCTCGTCGCCCGGTATTTTTCGGTTCGGATCGTGAAAATCTGGCTTGGCCGCGACACGGCGGCGTTCACCAACGCGACATGGATATTTGCGATCGAGATCATCGCAGCGAGGATCGCCCATGGGACGAGAAGCTCCTCTTCTGGCGCGAATTCGTAAATATCGAGATTGGGATCGAGCGCAACCGTCAGACCGGTGAGCGCGCCGAGCGGGATGAGCAGCAAAAGCGCGGCGACGATCGGCCCGGAAACCAGCCCCAGAACAATATCCCAAAAGAGATGCGGCGGCCTGTGCGATTCAATGCCTGCCGCCTCTCCGCCCGTTTGTTCCTGCACAGAACCCCCGCTTGTCTGGTTCGCAAATGGATTTTGGCGCCCGTCCACGGTTTGTCAAACGCTTCGCGGGGACGCGGCCTGTTGCGCGGAAAACTCGCCATAACCGACGGCCTGTGCTATCCGCTGACCCGGAAATCTGCCCCGAACGGGCAGTCACCGTATCGCTTAAGGCGAGGATCGCGCAAAAATGTCGGATATTTTTCACGAGGTCGATGAAGACGTCCGCCGGGACAAGGCAGCAGACCTGTGGCGTCGCTTTCAGACGCCGATTTTTGTCATCGCTTTCCTGATCGTCGCCGCGACCGGCGCCTACAGCTATTTCCAGAGTAAACGTCAGCAGGCGGCGGAAACGGCCAATGCGCGTTTCGAGGCGGCTGTGGCGCTCGCCGACGAAGGCAAGATGGCCGAAGCCGCCGCCGCCTTCGACGCCCTCGCGCGGGAGGCGCCCCCCGGCTACGCCGCGCTTGCCCGAATCCGCGCGGCCGAGGCTCGGCCCGACCGCGCGCAGGCGCTGGCTGAGCTGAACGCCATCGCCGAAGACCAAAAGGTTGACAAGCTCAACCAGCAGGTCGCGTTGCTGCGCGCCGCGCTTCTGGTCATCGAATCGGGCGATCGCGAAAAAATGGAGCGGGCGCTCGGCCCGATGATGACGTCGGATGGCGTCTTCCGTTTCTCGGCCCAGGAGTGGAACGGGCTGGACGCCCTCGCCAACGACGATTTCGACGAAGCGGAACGGGTTTTCGAGCAGGTGCTCGCCAATCCTGACGCGCCGCAGTCGATGCGTCAGCGCGCTTCCGCCTATCGTGGCTTGCTGCACGCCAAACGCGGTCCAAAGAAAGCGCCGGAAGGGGCGGGAGAAGGCGGCGTCGCCGGCGTAATTCCGGTCACGCCGGTGATCGAGCCCGAGACGCCTGGCCAGGGCGGCGGCGCAGGCGCCGCGCCGTTCGAGTCGAAGTAGGTCCCGGACGACACTTCCGTGAGCCCGGGGCCCGCGGTCCATAGACTGGACCGCGGCTTCGCCGGGCCTGAATGCCGTCAGGGAGCCGTTATGTCTTTCTCGCTTGCGATCGTCGGTCGGCCCAATGTCGGCAAATCGACCCTGTTCAACCGTCTGACCGGCAAAAAACTGGCGCTGGTCGATGACCGGCCGGGGGTGACGCGCGACCGGCGCGAGGGCGAGGCGCGGCTGGCCGATCTCCGCTTCACCATCATCGATACAGCGGGCCTCGAGGCAGGCGACAGCGCAACGCTCGAAGGGCGAATGCGCGCCCAGACCGAAAGCGCCATCCTTTCCGCCGACGCCATACTCTTCGTTTTCGACGCGCGGATCGGCGTGACGCCTGACGACAAATATTTTGCTGACCTCGTCCGCCGCGCCGACAAACCGGTGATCCTGATCGCCAACAAGGCCGAGGGACGGGCCGGCGAGGCCGGCGCGCTCGAAGGTTTTTCCCTGGGTCTGGGCGAGCCGACGCCACTGTCGGCCGAGCATGGCGAAGGGATGGGCGCGCTGTACGACGCGTTGCTGGAGGCGCTGCCGGAACAAACCGCCGAAGCCGATGAGCCGGAGATCGACGAAGCTGCAGATCTCTACGATGACGAAGAAGATGGCAGCGACCTTGATGTCACGAAGCCGCTGCGGATCGCCGTCGTCGGTCGACCCAATGCAGGAAAATCCACTCTTATCAATCGTCTGCTTGGAGAAGAGCGGCTGCTGACCGGGCCGGAGGCGGGCATCACCCGCGATTCGATCGGCGTCGACTGGCGCTGGCGCGATCGCAGGATCAAGCTGTTCGACACGGCGGGCCTGCGCAAACGCGCGCGGGTCGTCGACAAGCTCGAAAAACTTTCCGCCGCCGACGCGCTGCGCGCGGTGCGTTTCGCCGAGGTTGTCGTGCTGCTGCTCGACTCGACCATTCCCTTCGAGAAGCAGGACCTGACCATCGCCGATCTGGCCGCCCGCGAGGGTCGCGCGCTGGCGATCGCGCTCGGCAAATGGGATCTGATTGAGGACAAGGGCGCGACGCTGACGCGCCTGCGCGAAGAGGCGGAGCGCCTGCTGCCGCAGGTGCGCGGCTGTCCGGTGGTTCCGGTGTCCGGCGCGACAGGGCAGGGGCTCGACGGGCTGATGGCGGCGATCATTGCAACCCATGAGGTCTGGAACCGACGGATCGCCACAGGTCGGCTCAACCGCTGGTTGCTCGCGACCCTCGAACGTACGCCGCCGCCTGCGGTCTCAGGCCGCCGGATCAAAATTCGCTACATCACACAGGCAAAATCCCGCCCGCCACATTTTGTGTTATTCGGCAATCAGCTCGACGAATTGCCGGCGAGTTATGAGCGTTACCTGATCAATGGCCTGCGCAAGAGTTTCGATCTCCCTGGCGTGCCGATCCGGATCTCGAAAAAGGCTGGCGATAATCCGTTCGAGGGGAAGAAGCGCCCGCGCTGATCGGCGCTCCGCTGGTCAGACATGCGCCGCGATCGCCGCCTGGATGGCCGCGACAAACAGGTTGCGCATATCGTACTCCGAGACAATTCGCTGCCGGATGCGCGCAGGCATTTCGAGCTGCACCCCGGCGCCGCGCCGGCCGCGATTACAGATATTTTGCGGATCGCGTCCCGCGAGCGGATGCCCGTCGCCGACAATTTTTGTGTCGACGCCGGCGACGGAGAGTTCGCGCGCGATGGCGTCGCGCAGCGGCTCGTGCAGGCCGCCGACCCAGATCGCATGCGGATCCTCCTTGTCCTTGCGCCCGTGCACCCCGATCGCGATCTCGGCCGTCGCCAGCAGGGCGAGGGCCCTTGGCTCGTCGAAACGCGCGGAGGTGATATGCATGCTTTTGGCGCGGTCGCGCCGCGCAAGCGTTTCAAACGCGTAACAGGCGTGACGCTCCCCGGCGATGAAGGCGGCGATGAGATGCGTGCCCGGCTCCATGAAGCCGCCATGCGGGGCCAGCACCAGCACCGGCGATGCGCGCGCAACGGCGTGAATGCGGTAGTCACGGCCCTCACGCTCATGGCGGGCGAGATGCGCGAAATTTTCGTAGCGATCAGCCATTCTTATTTTAATTCAGAGTTTTAATGCGCCGGGCCCGATGTTTCATCCGCCGTGCGCGATCCGGACGGCGACGGGGGCGGACAAGCGTTTTTTTAACCCGAACGGCTGGACGCGGGCTAGTTTTGAATTATTCTAAGGTACCGCCGGAACAGGAGCGCGGTTCGCGCGCCTGACGGCGTGAATTTTTCTGGAGGCAAGAATGGCTACGCTGAAGGGCAGCAAAACCGAGGCGAACCTCAAGGCTGCATTCGCCGGCGAATCGCAGGCGAACCGCCGTTATCTCTATTTCGCCCAGAAGGCGGACGTTGAGGGCTACAATGACGTGGCGACCGTGTTCCGCTCAACCGCGGAAGGCGAGACGGGCCATGCGCATGGCCATCTCGAATTCCTTGAGACGGTCGGCGATCCGGCCACCGGTCTGCCGATCGGCAAGACGGCCGATAATCTGAAGGCCGCCGTCGCCGGCGAGACGCACGAATACACGGACATGTATCCGGGTATGGCGCGTTCGGCGCGCGAAGAAGGCTTCGAGGAAATCGCCGACTGGTTCGAGACGCTGGCCAAGGCCGAGCGTTCGCACGCCGGCCGCTTCCAGCGCGCGCTCGACGATCTTAAATAAGCTGTTCGCCTCTCCCGGGGCGTAAAAATGCCGGACCGGCGCCGTAGCGCGCCGGTCCCCTTCGCGCGACGGACTCGCGCACAAAACAGGCGGCAGGTTGAGATGAGAGAAGGCAGTCTGGAAGCGCCGATCCGGCATCCGCTGGACTGGGAAAACCCTGATTTCTACGATGAGGCGAAGCTCGACGCGGAAATGCGCCGAATCTTCGACATCTGTCACGGCTGCCGGCGCTGCTTCAATCTGTGCGATTCCTTCCCGC
>CAZJAY010000052.1:0-7942 GCA_964543915.1 uncultured Methylocystis sp.
GGCCGAGAAACTGAAGAAAGAGGATTTCACTGGCGCGATGCATTCGCTGTCGAAACTGCGCGAGCCGGTTGATCACTTCTTCGACAAGGTGACGGTCAACGCCGATAACGCCGATCTTCGGCTCAATCGTCTGCGCCTGCTCGCCGAATTGCGGCGCACGATGAATGGCGTCGCCGATTTCGACAAAGTGACAGGCGGCGGCGACGCGGTCGCCTGACGCGCCGGAAACAGCCGGGAATCAAAAACCCTCGCCGACCGGGTCGACGAGGGTTTTTTTGGCGATAATTGACCGGTTCAGGTCGCCGGGAAGGATCGCGGCGCCGGTGAAATGACCTTCGCGGCGCCATTGTTGATTTCGAGCACGGACAGGCCGCGATCATTGCCGCCATCGCTGCGGAAGCGGAAAATGCCATCCGCCCCGTTAAAGCCGGCGGGGTTCGTCAGCACGTTCGGCGCGAAGCGCTGCGAGCCCTGCGAGCGCGACAGCGCTATCGCCAGCGACACGGCGTCGTAGCCCAGCGTCGCGATGCGCGTCGGATCCGAGCCGAACTTCGCCTTGTAACGCTGGGCGAAGGCGTTGAAGCCGGCGTTTTCGGGCGCGGAGAACCATGCGCCCTGCAGGGCGGTGAGACCAAGCGCCCGCGGATCGTTCCAAAGTCCTGTGCCGATGATCTGCACCTTCCGCGAATCGAGACCGTTGGCGGTCAGCTCCTTCGAGACGGCCGCCATCGCGTCGGCCTGTTCGGGGATGAACAGCGTATCGAACTGATCGCGCGCGGCGGCAAGGCGGCTTACCGCCTCGGCCGGGCTGCCGGGTTTGTAGCGCTCGATCAATGGCACGCGCAGGCCATGGTTGGCCGCGCTCTGCTGGAATTGCGCCAGCGCCATTGTGCCATATTCGTTTTCCGGAACCAGCGCCGCCACGGATTTCTTGCCGCGCTCGGCGGCATAGGCGATGTCGCGCTCGACATAACCGTCAACGAGGAACGATAGCAGATAGGTGCTGTTCCCTGCCGCCGTCGGATCGGTTGAGAAAGCGATGACAGAACGGTTGGCGCTGCGCGCCGCCTTGCCGGCCTCGCGCACGCCGGCGGCGAAGACCGGACCGAGAATGATTTCGGCCCCCTCCCCGATCGCGGCCTGCGTCGCGGCGGCGGCCCCGGCCGGCGTCGACTGATCGTCCTTGACGAGAATTGTCACATCGCTTGCGCCGCTATCCGCATAGGCGAGTTTCGCCGCATCGCGCAGCGAGGCGCCGACGGCTGAGGGACCATTCGGCCCCGTCAGCGGCACAACGAGGCCGATCTTGACCGCGCCGTTTCCGATCGCCTCGTTCGCCTGCGCCGCCACCTGGCCGGCAGGCGGGGCGCCCGCGCCCGAAGCCGCCAGATCCTTCATACCCGGCACGCCCGGCCCTGTGACCGGATTACAGGCAGCCAGCGCCATGGCCGCGATACAGGCGGCCGGACGAAGCGCGGCGTGAAGATTCTTCATAACGGAAAGGACCCCCCGGATGCATCGCAGGCCGACGCGCGGCGCACATCTGCGCGAAATATCGACCCAAAATTCCATTCGGATAAGGGCCGGCTCCCCGGGCGAAAGTCAATAGTGGACAGACAGGGGACGCCCGCTCTCGCCAAACGGATGAAATGCCCGCGCGACCTGGAGAAAGATGCGCCGCATGCAGCGGACGTGATGCCGAGACCAGCTCTTGCGAATAGCGACGCGCAGTTCTACAAAACGAACAATCGATCTAAAAACAGAACGTCCCGAGGGCCACTATGGCCACGTCAGAGTCCGAAACCGCCGCACAGGGCTATACCGCCTTCGGCTTGCGCGCTGAAGCCGAGCGGCTCGCGTCCGGACTCCATGTGGTCGCGACTCCAATCGGCAATCTGAAGGACATCTCCTTCCGCGCGCTCGGAACGCTGGCCGCCGCCGACGCGGTGATCGCGGAAGACACACGGGTCACAAAGACCCTGTTGGCCCATTACGGGATCTCGACGCCGCTCGTCGCCTATCACGAGCATAATGCGCAGGTGGTGCGCCCCCATCTCCTCGCGCGCCTCGAAGCTGGGGCGACTTTCGCGCTGGTCTCGGATGCGGGAACGCCGCTCGTTTCCGACCCAGGATTCAGGCTGGTGCAGGAAGCGCTCGCACGCGACATTCATGTCGCCGCCGTGCCGGGTCCCTCGGCGGTGCTGGCGGCGCTCGTGGTGGCTGGCCTTCCGACCGACCGCTTTTTTTTCGAAGGCTTCCTGCCCCACAAGAGCGGTCCGCGCCGCGCCCGCCTCGCGGCGCTCGCCGACGTGCCCGGAACGCTGGTTTTCTTCGAGAGTCCCCGTCGCCTCGCCGAAACCCTCGCTGATTGCGCCGCTGTCCTCGGACCGCGCGACGCCGCCATCGCCCGTGAACTGACCAAACTCTATGAGAGCGTGCGGCGCGGGCCGCTCGACGAGCTGACGAAGATGCTCGCAGCGGAAGAACCACCGAAAGGTGAAATCGTCCTGCTCGTGGGACCACCTGCCGCTGGCGCGGCCGCCGTATCCGCCGCCGATCTCGACGCCCGGATCGAGGCGGCGCTCGCCACGCATTCGGTCAAGGACGCCGCCAGCGTCGTCTCGGCCGAAACCGGTCAGCCACGCCGCCTCGTTTACGCCCGCGCCCTGCGGCTCGCAGCTGAAAAAGAGCGCTGAGCGACCATGTCCGGAGCGCGGCGCCGCGCGGCCAACGCCTACGGCTTACGCGCCGAAGCCATCGCCGGCGTCTGGCTGCGTCTGCATTTCTACCGGATTCTCGCGCGCAATTACCGGGTACGGGGCGGCGAGATCGATATCATCGCGCAGCGTGGATCGACGATCGCATTCGTCGAGGTCAAGGCGCGCGCCTCGCTCGACGAGGCGTTCACCGCCCTGACGCCACAGAAACAACGGCGCATAACGCTTGCTGCAAATCGATGGGTGGCCACGCACCCCTGGGCCGCGCGACGGACCCTGCGCGCCGATGCGATCCTGATCGCCCCCGGTCGCTGGCCGCGCTGGCTCGTCTCGGCTTTCGAACTCGGATTTCACTAGGCGGCCGCAGAGGCCCGCTTCGCCGGCGTCGACCGATTTGGCGGGAATGGCCAATGGCGCCATAAACGGCTCTGAGTCGGCGCTCAAATCGTCGGCGAAAAGAAAAGTGACGGAGAACCGTCACGCAAAAGGCGTCCTGTGGGAGGACGTCGCTCCGGGGAGACATCCGCCAATGGCTCATTCAGAATTCACGGTTGCAACGATATGGCGTTATCCCGTCAAATCCATGATGGGCGAAGAACTGAACGCCGCAGACGTTACCCCCCATGGCGTGCTCGGCGATCGCGCATTCGCGCTTGTCGATACGGAAACGGGCAAGGTCGTCAGTGCCAAGAACCCGCAGAAATGGCCAAATCTTTTTTATTATCGCGCCGCCTATGCGACGCCGCCGACGGGCGCCGCCCTCCCCGCGATCTCGCTCACTCTGCCTTGCGGCAAAACCATACGCAGCGACGCGCCCGATCGCGATGCGACGCTCTCACAAGCGCTCGCGCGCAAGGTCACGCTGCAGGGATCAGCGCCAGAAACGCCCACACTCGAACAATACTGGCCCGAACATGCGGGGCAGCCCAATGAAGTCAGTCAGGAGGCTGTCGCCGGCGATGCGCCAAAGGGGACTTTCTTTGATTATGCGACGGTTCACATTCTGACCACGGGCTCATTACGCAAGCTGAACACGCTTTATCCCGAGGGCCGTTTCGAAGCGCGTCGCTTCCGGCCCAATATTGTCGTCGACACCGGCGACGCCGAAGGTTTCGTCGAAAACGACTGGGTTGGCCGCACAATCCGCATCGGCGACCATGTCCGGCTACAGATCACCGACCCCTGTCCGCGCTGCATCATGCCGACACTGGCGCAGGGAGATCTCCCGAAAGATCTCGGCGTGTTGAACAAGGGCATCCTGCAAAATCGCGTTCATGTGCCCTTCGCCGGCAAGCCACTACCCTCAATCGGCGTATACGCGCGGGTTTTGTCCGGCGGCGCGATCCGGCATGCCGACAACATAACATTCGAAAACTGACAAGCCCGGCGCGTTGGGAGGATGCGCCACGCGCGCATCCTCCGCACTGATCACGCGCTGCATTTCCCGCAGCCTGGCCCTACCTCTGCACCCTCGCGTGGCGCTTGTCGCCGATGATGGCTTCCCCGGACAATGGATGCAGGATCCATTCATTCGGGCGGCATCATGTTGGGGCGAAGTTACCTCCGGCGGCGCGCAGTGGCGCACGCATTGGCTACGATCTGCAGCTTCATATGCCTCGCCGCGCTCGCTCCGGCCGCAGCGGAAACGCCAGAAGAAACCTACCGCGCGCTCGGACTGACGAAAGAAGCCTCGCCGAAGGAACTCTATGACGCGTTGACGAAGCGTTATTACGACCCGGCGCAGGGCGCCGGCAAAGGATCGCTCTCAAAATACTGGGAGCCAATCCCGATTTCGAAATATCTCAATCCGCATGATTTCTACAAGCCGCCACAAACCATCGAGATCGATGCGTCGCGGGCGCAATGTGTCGAATGCCATCAACAGGCAACGCCCGGCTGGACGCATAGCTGGCAGAAAAGCGTGCATGGCAATATCGATGAAATCCGCAAACTTCCCGACGGCGATTCGCGCGCCTACAAAAAGACGCTACTGAAGGAAGTGGAAGATAATCTTCATTCCATGGGAACGCTGAAAAGCGGCGAAGCGCTGAAGGAAGTCGGCTGCATCGACTGCCATATCGGCGTCGGAAGAGAGCATGGTCAGCACAACGCCGAGCTGAAGTTGCCGGACGCGGCCGCCTGCGGCCAGTGTCATCTACAGCAATTCGCGGAACGCGAGTCCGAACGCGACACCTTCACATGGCCCCAGGGACAATGGGAGCCGGGTCATCCCTCACATGCCCTGTCTTACAAGGCGAATGTCGAGAATGCGATCTGGGCGGCGATGGCGCAACGGGAGGTCGCGGAGGGCTGCACCTTCTGCCATACGCCGCAAATGACCTGCAACAGCTGTCACACGCGGCATGAATTCTCGGCAGTTGAGGCGCGTAAACCGCAGGCCTGCGCCCAATGTCACAATGGCGTCGACCATAACGAATTCGAAAATTACATGCTATCCAAACACGGCACGGTCTATCAGACGCGCGGCGAAGGATGGGACTGGAATGCACGCCTTTCGGATGCAATTGAAAAAGGCGGCATGACCGCGCCGACCTGTCAATTTTGCCACATGGAATATCAGGGCAGCTTCACGCATAATATGGTCCACAAATCGCGCTGGGCTTTCGAGCCGACGCCGAAAATCGCAGACAATCTCACGCATCCATGGTTCATGCAGCGCAAGGAGGCGTGGGTTTCAACCTGTTCAAGCTGTCACTCGGACAGTTTCGCACGCGCCTATCTCGACGCGATGGACAAGGGCGTGATCTCGGGCATAAATATCACGGAGGATGCCCGCAGCGTACTCGTGAAGCTTTACAATGAAAAACTTCTGCCGGGCCAGACGAGCAACCGCCCGGCCCCACCTGCCCCGGAGAAAGACTCGGCTGGCGCCTTTTTCCAGCTCTTCTGGCAGAAAGGCAGTAATCCTTCCGCCGTTGAATATGAGTTCGCGGAGATGTGGGAGCATCACAAGATCAAGCACTACAAGGCGCTCGCGCACGCAAATCCCGGCGGCTACACCTATTCGGAAGGCTGGTCGAAACTGATTGGCAGCGCCGCGCGGATCAATGATGAGGATACGAAACTGCGCGAGGCTGCAGCCATTCGCGCCGAGCTGAAACGCATCAGCGGCGAAAAACGCGGCGAACTTCTCGATCTCGATACGCCATCGCGGCGCGCGCTCGCAACCGGGATCGGCGCTCTCGCGCTTCTTGCAGGCGTCGCCCTCCTCTTCAGCCGCAAAAGATCCGGCGCCTGAGTTGATACATGCGCCGAATGGCGGATTTGGCAAAATCGTGTGGACCGCGGGCTGCACATTGGTGGCGCCAGCCGTTTTCCATCGGGCGTCGCGGATAAGGACGCGGGTGATTCATGGCGAGATTATTGAGTGGCCTGACCCTTATCGTCTGCGGCCTTGCAGTCCTCGGTCTCGTCGCCTCGTCCCTGCACCATTCGCGCGCAGATTACGCGCTGACCCTCCGACCGGCCGATGAAGCTACCTTGCGCGCCATTGCGCCGCTGACCCGCGCCCTGCCCACGCCGGAAAATTTCAGCGTGGAAAATATAACGATTACGACGCCCGATCTCCGCGCCCCGACCGCCACCGGCATCGTGGTCCGCCACGACGACAAACTCGTTCCGCTCGCCTGGCGAAACAATGTGACGGAACCCGTATTTTTCACAGATCTTGCCGCAGCGGATCTCGCGCAGGTCATGGACGCGCTGCGTCAGCATGCGCCCCGCGACGCCGCAATTTTCGCGTGGTGGGACCTCTCGCGCGCCATTCGTTTGCTGACGCAACACGACGCGCCGCTCGACGATCCGCAGGCGCAGGGATTGCTACTTCCCGCGCCGTGGGAGGACGCCCGCAGGCACGAGAGCGAGCGCTGGGGCGCTGGCGTCGCCCCGGAGACAGCGAAACCATTCCAGCGTTTCATTGACGCGTTACTCGCCAATGCGACAGACGGGGCGAAGATCATTCGGGATATAGCCAGAGGAAAACCGGCCTATATCATCGTCCATATATCCGACGTCGGAAAGCTGGCCGCGACCCGACCGCAGGAACTTTCAATCGGACACCGCGACTTCCCGGCTTCCGGCGTCTCACACGGCGTCATCCGTTCGGCGAAGAAGTGGCTAAAGGACGCGAATATGACCGGTCCTTTTGCCGCCGAACCGATCGATGGCGCCTTGCGCCTTCATTATTTCCCGAATTCGACGGACTCCGCGCGACTCATAACGAAACTGTTGCCGTTTTCGACATCCAACCCCGCTGAACCTGACGGATTCGCGCTCGTCTATCAATTCAGGGGTTACTGGGTCTATCGCGTGAAGACGTGAACCACTGCCCCGGGAGCATTGATCCAGCTGTTGCGCCGATCGCGCCGGAACCGGTCGGTTGCCCTGCCCCCACGTCGACGATTTGGATCCGGGATATCGTTTTTTGCAGGAATGTCTGTTAAAAAACTAAACTCTCAAAAAGTTGCGGGGCCAAAAAAAGGATTAAATGATCATGCCAGTCTGGTAAACGGTTTCGCATTCAGATTTGATTGCCGATCTCAGGGGCGGATCCATGCAGTTGTTCAATTTCCGGATTTTTTCAAGACAATTCATGATTGTTTATTTGGCTTTTTTTGTGTCAATTGCGCCATCTCTCGCCACCGAGGAACCGGACACGAAATCAATTCCTAAGCCAATATTAATGCTGGCGCTCTACTGCAACACAGCGATGGCGTCTCTGAAGGAACGCTTCGAGAAAAATCCGCTCGCGCTTCCCTGGCGCGCCGAGGGCAAGAAAAAAACCGCCATTTTCGAGATTATGCAGAAGCTGGACCTCAATGACACGGGCTACACGAAGGCGGTCAAGGACCAGGCGATCACAGCCAATGAAGCGCAATTTCTGAAATTATCGGCTGTTCATGAAGCAGGCCAATGGATGACCAACATCAGTCATGCTTGCGCGAGCCCAAACCTCTCAAATGATGATTACGAAGCATGCCTGAAAGAAAGCAACAGTGAAATATATAAATGCTATTCCCAGATCATCGACCAGGTTCGTGTTTGGCGTAAATGAAAATCACTTTCACCAGATTATTTTTCCTCTCCCTATTCAGGAGTAACCGGAGAGCAGGTTCAATCATATTTCATTCGGAGGCGCTTTCAGGGCCTGTTTGTAGTAGTCAAAACTTAATCTGACATATGGTGTCGAGAGCTGAGGCAGAAGC
>CAZJAY010000053.1:0-7857 GCA_964543915.1 uncultured Methylocystis sp.
TTGCCCTGCGCGAGCAGGTCCTCGGCGATCTCGCGATGGCGCGCCGCGCGCGCGAATTGGTCGACAATGTCCCCGTCCCAATCGAGACCGAGCCACTTCATGCCGTCGATGATCGCGTCAATCGCCGCCTGCGTTGAACGCTCGCGGTCCGTGTCCTCGATACGCAGCAGCATCCGGCCGCTCTGGCGTTTGGCGTAGAGCCAGTTGAAGAGCGCCGTGCGCGCGCCGCCGATGTGCAGAAAACCGGTGGGCGAGTGCGCGAAGCGCGTGACGACGTCGGACATGTCGGGGCGAGGTTCCGTATTCGAGAAGAAGCCGCTCCTCTAGCATGGGCGGGGTCAGGGGCAAACGCGCCCATATCCGCCAATGAAAAACAGGTCAGGCCTCCGTGGCGCGCGTTTCGCTGTCGTCGGGCGCCGCCGGATCGGATTGCGGCGCGCCGGTCGCATCCGCCGCCGGAGCCTCGCCTTTCGTCGCGGCGGCGCCGGACGCGATCGCAAATTCCGCCTGAAGAGCGAGCGCGGTTGCAGCGGCGGCGGCTGTCAGCTTCTCGATTTCGGTCATTTGCAGCATTAGTGGCGCGGGCGGCGCCGACGGCGCGGCGATCGAGATGCCGGCCTCCCGTAGCCGACGATGCAGATCGAAATGCAGATCGCTCCGCACGCGAGCGGATTTCTCCACATCTTCCACGTAGCACCACAATTCGAAACGATAGCTCGCAGGCTCCATGCCGAGGAACATGACTTGCGGCGCGGGGATACGCAGAACGCCTTCCTGCGCGCGCGCCGCCTCGATCATCAGCTCGCGCATCGTTTCGGGATCGACGCCCGCATGCGGCGCCAGCGCGATCTTGATCCGGCCGACCCTGTCGCCCCGCAGCCAGTTTTTCACCACGCCCGCGACAAGGTTGGAGTTGGGCACGATCATTGTGGCGCGATCAAAGGTTTCGATCTCGGTTGATCGCACATTGATGCGGCGGACATAGCCCTGCTCGTCGCCGATGACGACCCAGTCGCCGACGCGGATCGCCCGCTCCCACAAAAGGATCAGTCCTGAAACGAAATTATTGACGATGGATTGGAGGCCGAAACCGATACCGACCGAAAGTGCGCCCGCGACAATCGCGAGGCGCTCGATTCCAAAACCAAGCTGCGACATCGCCAGCGTCGCCGCCAATAAAAACCCGGCGTAACCCAGCGTCGCGCCAATCGCATTGCGGAAACCCGGATCGAGCCGCAGCAGCGGCAGCAGGCGCGCATCGAGCCATCGCCGCAGGGCCTGCGCCGCCGCCAGCGTGAGGAAGAAGACGAAGACCGCGCCAAGCAGGCTGGCGAGCGAGATCGTCACATCGCCGATCGTGAAGGAGAAGAAGCTCGATTGCAGACGGGACAGGAAATCGTTCGAATGATAGCCCCAGGGCGCGATCACGAGCAGCGCGGCGACGGCGCAGGCCGTGACGGTCAACAGGCCTGAAAGCGTCACGCCGAGGGGAGCGAGTTGATCCCGCTTCAGGCCAAAACCGTTGACCAGCGCGCGGCCGAAGAAATTGTCGGGGGAGAAGGCGACTTCGGCGCCGCCACTCGCCAGCATGACGAAAATATAGAGAAGAAAAACGACGCCCCCGATCCAGGCTGTCTGGATGATGACGAAATTGGCGAAGGTGACATAGCCCAATGCGCAGGCGGCGAGCATAAGCGCCAGCGCCAGTGCGCCCGTCGCACGCGTGAGCGCAATCCAGTCGCGACCCTCGACCGTCGGCGCCGCATCGTCTGCGTGAGCGCGTCTCTGTGGCGACAGGGTGATGATCGCATAGGCGAGCAGCAAGGCGACGGTCATCACGCCAAGACCGCGCGTCACGATCACGACCGGCACGCCGGCCTGCACGCTTTCCTCAACCTGCTCAATGATGCGGGTCAGCGAAATGACGGCGGCGGCGATGGTGAAGAAACGAACATAAAGTTTCGCGCGCGTGTCGCCGGGATCAATCAATCGCCATTTGGGATGGGTCGGCGCAAAGACTGCGCGGGATACGGCGTAAACGCTGGCGATACGCGCTACGGCCTCCAGACATCGCTGCCACAGAGGCTCCAGATTCGCGTCCATTGCGTCGAAGGCGCGAAAGACGAGGCCGAGAGCGAATGCGGCGGTGATCGGGGCCGCCGCCGCCACAATGGCCGTCCAGGCCGCCGCCGCCGCACGGCGCATGTTTGTCGGTTCGCCGCCGCCATTGTCGCGCGCCAGCACGCGTCGCGACAGCAGCATTGATGGCGGCAAAAGAAGCAGAATGCCGAAAACGAGAAAAAGGAACTCCGATCGACGATCGTCAATCCGCGCAGAGAAATTCGCTGCGCGATCATACAGGAAATCGCCCGCTGCGGCCCGGACGTCCGCCCAGTCAGCCAGCGCCGCGCGCCAGAGCGTCGGCGAAAAAAAACCGTCCGTCCGCAGGAACAGCGACTGCGCGAAGAGATCGCGCTGGCGCGCGACGATGGCGACGGAAACCTGTTTCGTTTCGAGCAGCAGCGCGCGGGCGCGTTTGAGCGTCGCGTCCAGCGCGTCGAAAGTCTTGCGCTGTTCGACCAGCTCCGCGCTGGCGGCGGCCTCGGCCGCGCCTTGTTCCGCCGGCGGCGCTTCCGGCGCCGTTCCGGTTTCGGGTTTTTGCGATGAAGCCCCGCCCGCTTCGGCCTTTTTCGGGTCCCGGGCGGCGTCGCCAGGCCGGTTTGCGCCCGGCGTCTGTTTTGTCTCGGGTCTGGCGGCTGGCGCCGGCGCAGGTTTGGATGCTGCTTTTGACGTGTCTGGCGGGGGGGCTGGCGCCGGTTCCGCAGGTTTGGGCGGCTCGGTCGGCCGCGCCGCCGGCGCAAGCTCCTTGAGGCGCTCCTCGATGGCCGCGAGACGCGGCGTGAGCTGGTCGATAACGCCCTGAAGTTCGCCGCGTAGCGGATCGACGCGATTACGCAGCTGCGTGAGCGCTGCGTCAGTCAGGCCTGGTTCGGCGAGATTTTTGTGCGCGTCGTCGAGGGTCGCGCGGGCGCGATCGAGCCGCTGGTTGATCTGATCGATGGCGGCCGTCGCGGAATCGGCGCGCGCCGCTGCGGCTGCGAGGCATGCCGCGAAACAGAAAACGAGAAGAATCGCCAGTTTGCGCAAGCGGCTTTGTCTCCGGTCTGAACCGTCGGGAAAGAAGCGGCCCAATAGAGTCAATCCTGGGGCGCCCCGCCATCGTCGCGGTAGCGATGGATGCGCCCGGCGCGGTCGACGATGCGCCAGCCGCCAGATCCATCCGGGGCCGCCGCATTATCGGCCACACGCGCTTTGCCGAAGCCGCCTGGCAAATCGAGCACATAGGTCGGCAGAGCCGGTCCGCCGAGACGTTGGGCGAGCGCCGCATAGATCTCGCGACCTCGCGCCAGCGGCAGCCGGAAATGGCCGGCCCCGGGGGCCATATCCGGATGATGCAGATAATAGGGTTTGATCTGAAGGGACATTAGCGACCGCATCAAAGTTTCGAGCGTTTCCGCATCGTCATTGACCCCGGCCAGCAGCACGGTCTGCGACAGCAACGTCGCGCCGGCGTCGCGCAGGCGGACGATCGCCGCGCGCGCCTCATCATTCAGTTCGCGCGCATGATTGACGTGGAGCGCGACAAACAACGCCTTGCCGCTCGCTTTCAGCGCGGTCAGCCATTCCGGCGTCGCCAGCCTGGGCGCGGCGGTCGGGGCGCGGGTATGAACGCGCAGCACATGGACATGAGAGATCTCGGCCAACCTGTCCGAGACGGCGCGCAGACGGCGTGGCGATAGCGCCATCGGATCGCCTCCGGTCAGGATGACCTCGTAAATCTGCGGGTTGGCGGCGATGTAATCAAGCGCCGCCCGTGTTTCGTCGATCGAGAGCAGATCGCCCTTGCCGCGCCCGACCGTTTCGCGTCGGAAACTGAAGCGGCAATACACCGGGCAGACAGTCAGAAGTTTCAGCAGGACGCGATCGGCGTAACGATGCACCACGCCCGGCAGCGGGCTGTGGACAGCGTCGCCGATCGGGTCCGCCAGTTCGCCCGGCTGGACGAGAATCTCCCGCCGATCCGGCACAAACTGCCGCGCGATGGGGTCGGCGGGGTCGTTGCGATGGATCAGCGACGCAATCTGCGGGGTGACGGCGATGCTGTAGCGCGCCGCGACCGGGCGCAGCGCCGGTTTTTCGCCCGGCGCGATCAAGCCCGCAGCGGAAAGCTCGTCGAGGGAGAGCAGGGTTTTGTCGCCCTGGATCGCGCGCGGCTGTTTCTGAAGCGTCGTCATGATCGCGACAGAACGATCACGCGACGCCTCCGGTCAAGCCCTGTTCGACTGTGAAAACGCTCAGCCGACGAAGCGCTTCTTGATCATATTGTAGGCGAGCGTCACGATGGCCCCGGTGACGCCGCCGCCAGCCGCCTGACCCAGCATGACGCCAATATCGAGACCGCCGCTCTGGGCCGCATTGGCGAGGGCCGGTATCAGCGAGGACAATAGCTGGCCGCCGATGCCGCCGCCGAGCGCGCCGCTGATGATGTTGCCCAGCGCGCCGCCCTTGTCGGTTTTGAGCACCGAGCCTGCGGCCTTGCCGCCGAGCGCGCCGGAAACGACGTTAATGAGAATGTCTGTAAGGACGGACATGGGGTGCAACTCCGTAAGGGATCAGGCGAGGACGCCGCCTCGCCGTTCTCGCAGCAAATCGCTTCGTTTACAATATCAGGCGGCGAGATCGGCGACGACGGCGTCGAGGACGGGGAATCCCTCGGAACTGACCCGCAGCCGTTCGTCGCGGGTGAATTCGACGAGACCGTCGCCGATGAGTTCGCTGATCCGCGATTGCGAGAGACGTTTGCCGGCAAGCAGGAAATAGCGCTGCGGGTCGACGCCCTCGCGCAGCCGAAGCCCCATCAGCAGGAATTCATCGCCTTCCTGCTCCGGATTCAGCAATTCGTCTTCGACCAGCCCATGTCCCTCGGTCTCGACGCAGGTGAGCCACATCTCGGGATGACGCTCCGTCGACTGGGCGCGTCGGCCGCGCGCCGTCACGAGCCGGCCATGGGCGCCGGGGCCGACGCCCGCATACTCGCCATAGCGCCAGTAGACAAGATTATGCCGGCATTCGGCTCCAGGCCGGGCATGGTTCGAGACTTCATAGGCGGGCAGGCCGGCGCGCGACGTCGCCTCCTGGGTCACGTCCCAGAGCGCGCGCTGCACCTCCGCGTCGGGAATGGTCATCTTGCCGGCGTTCACCATGCGCTCGAACATGGTGTCGGGCTCGATGGTCAGCTGATAGAGCGAGACATGCTCAGGCTGTCGGGCGAGCGCCAGCTCCAGCTCCTTGCGCCACGCGGCGGGAGTCTGGCCGGTGCGGCCATAGATCAGATCGAAGGAGACGCGCGAAAAGGTCGAATTGGCGATATCCAGCGCCATCAGCGACTCGGCGACGGAATGCTGGCGGCCCAGCCCGCGCAGATCGATGTCGTTAAGCGCCTGAAGGCCGAGCGACACGCGATTGATCCCCGCCGCCCGGAAGCCACGAAAGCGCGACGCCTCGACGCTGGTCGGATTGGCCTCCAGCGTGATCTCGACATCCTTCGCCATCGACCAGTGGCGGGCGATCTGCCCGAGGATGGCCTCGACGGTCGCGGGCGACATCAGCGACGGCGTGCCGCCGCCGAAAAACACCGAGCGCACCTCGCGCCCCGGCGCGAGCCGGGCCCGGTGGGCGAGTTCGGCGGCGAAGGCGTCGACGTAGCGTTTTTCGTCGATTTCGCCGCGCCGGACATGGCTGTTGAAGTCGCAATAGGGGCATTTCGACAGGCAGAACGGCCAGTGGACATAGACGCCGAAGCCGGGGTCGAAAGCCTTGCGAATCGATGCGGACATGCGCCTTTATGGCATGAAACCGGGGGTTCGTCAGGAGTCGCGCGCCGTGCTTGCCGCGTCGGCGATCGGCGCGGCGCCCGCCGGCGACAGGGCATCGGCGATGGCGATGACCAGATCGTCCAGCTCCGGCCCGGCGAAGGCGTCGCCCGAGGGCTCCAGTCGCACGACCGGATCGCGGGTGCAGAGGCGCAGGCAGTCGCGGGTCGAGATTTTCAGTCGGCCCTCCGTGAGCGCGTCGGGAAAGGCGGCGGCGAGCGCCGCCTGCGCCTCCGCCAGCAGGCGATGGCCCCGGCCTTCCGCGTCGCAACGCGGGCCGACGCAGACGAGCAGGCGCACGACCGGGGGCGGGCTCACGCGCGGTCGCGCCGGGGTTCGCTGCGGCGGAAGGGGACGACGTTATCTTCGCCCCGGCGCAGCGCCCCGGCGAGGTCCTGCGCCGTCCAGCCCGGCGGCATGTCCTTCATGCCGAGCCAGGCGAGTCCGGCCTCGATCACGCCATTGAGCCCCTCGGGCAGATTTTCCAGCTGGCCGATCAGCGGCGCGACGACGCGCGCATCCCGGCGCTTCGCCAGACCCGCCATGGCTTCGACGCGCACATCGATGAAGGGGTCGTCGAGAAGCTGCGCGAAAGCGTCGCGGATTTCGGTTGAGTCCGCGTCGCTGAGCTGGCCAAGCCCGAAAGTCGCCCAGTCGCGCACATCCTCGTCCGGGTCGCGCATCAGGGTCAGCAGACAGATCTGCGCCTCCGCAATTGATCCGAAAGAGCCGAGCGCGAAGGCCACGGCGTGCCGCACCAAAGCGCTCTCATCCGTCCCGGCGCGCAGAATAGCAGGCAGCGTTCGCGGCAGGGCGATGTGGCCGAGGCCGGTGAGCGCGGAAGCGCGGACGCGTGGATCGGCGTCGGCGTCCGCCCGCGCCGCCAGTAAATCGCCGGCGGCGTCGGGAAAGGCGTGTGGTCGGTTTGCGCCGACGCCAAGCTGCGCCAGAACCTCGGCGGCGCGTGCGCGTTTCATGGCTTCAGGCGCTGTCAGCCATCTTTCCGCCATGTCGAACACGGCGCGCGATCCGATCTGGCGCAGCTTGTGGATTGCTTTCCACGGCGCGTCATCGTCGTAATCGCCCGCGAGGGTTTCCGCGAAGAGTTGCGCAATATCGTCCGGCATCCGACTCCCGCGCGCGCGCCGCCCGCTACACGTCCAGATTGGCGACGTTCAGCGCGTTCTCCTGGATGAATTCCCGGCGCGGCTCAACCACGTCGCCCATCAGCTTGACGAAAATATCGTCCGCCTCGGCGGCTTCCTTCACCTTCACCTGCAGGAGCGAGCGGGCGTCGCGATCGAGCGTGGTTTCCCAGAGCTGTTCGGCGTTCATCTCGCCGAGGCCCTTGTAGCGCTGGATTGTGAGACCCTTGCGGCCGATGGCGTTCATCGCCTCGTAAAGCGCGATGGGGCCGGCAAGCGGCGCCTCGTCGCCACGCCGGATCAGGGTCGCCGGGCCGGCGAATACCTCGCGCAGGGAAGCCGCGCGTTCATGCAGCTTGCGCGCCTCGCTCGAATTCAGCATCGCGGCGTCGAGGATCGCCGCCTGGGTCACGCCGCGCAGCGTGCGCCGGAAGACATAGCCGCCCTCGCGCAATTCCCCTTGCCAGCCGCGCTCGGTCTCCTCCGCGATCGCGTCGAGCCGTCGCGCCACTTCGGTCGCCAGCGCCTCGGCCGCCGCGTCTCCGTCGTGGGGTTGCAGCGCGCCCGCCATCGCCGCCTGTTCGACGACATGGCGATCATAGCGCGAATGCAGGCTCGCCATCACGGTGCGGAAGGCGCGGGCGTCCTCCAGCACCTTGCGCAGATCGGCGCCGGCGCGGTCTTCCGCGCCTGTGCGCAGAACGGCGCCGTCGAGCAGGCTGTCGAGCAGATCATCCTCAAGCGCGCGCTCATCCTTCAGATATTGGGCGGATTTCGCC
>CAZJAY010000054.1:0-7836 GCA_964543915.1 uncultured Methylocystis sp.
TCGTCAATCGACAGATCACGGCCCGCAAAATGCGAAAGTCCTTCGCGAACCCATCTCCATTTTTCGTCATAGTTTGCGCCCGGCGCGAGGCTCGTTGTCGCGATGGCGCCTGAATTGACCATCGGATTGGTGCGCCCGTCGTGCGCCCGCTCCACCGCTTCCAGCGAATTAAAAGGCAGCCCTGTCGCGTTCACGCCGATTTTCGCACGCGCTTCACACGGACCAATGGCCTGACAGACAAGCGCGAAAACGAATGGCTTCGAAACGCTCATAATCACGAAGTCATGATCCCAGTCGCCAGCCACATGGCAGGACCCATCCGCACCGACGATACAAAGACCGAAGAGATCGGAAGGACTGGCGGCAAGGGCGGGATAGACCTCGGAGTTATGCCCGTCATCATTCGATCGGAACCGCGCATAGGCGTCATTAACAAGCGTAGCGACGACATCAAATGACGGTAGACGCCCCGTCGAAATACAGGACGCGTCCGCGCGTCCGGACGCTTCGGGAATGGCGCTGCTCCTCGACGCGGCGCGCGGCGAATTATCCGGATATGCGTTGTTCATTTGAGTGGCGCGGCGCTGACCGACACATCGACATGCATACCGATCGCATCGTCCGCGCTACCAAAAAAGCCGCCGGAAATCGGGATTGCCTGTGCGGCCTCGCGGGTTACGCCGACGCGTATGAGATTGGAGCCGGCGATCAGCCCGTTGGTCGGATCGTATTCGACCCAGCCGGCGCCAGGCAGATAGACGCCGCACCATGCGTGCGTGCTGCCGCCGCCGCGCGTTTCTCCGGATGTGTCGTCATAGAGATAGCCGGTGACAAAACGGGTCGCGACGCCGTAGCTGCGCAACGCCTCCATCATAAGGACCGCAAAGTCGCGACAGGCGCCGGAACCAAGTTCAATCGTCCGGGCTGCGGTTTGCGTGCCTTCCTCAAATCGGGCCTCGTAGCGGAAGTCGCGCTTTATCGCCCGCGTGATCGCCTCCAGCACCTTCAGAGTTTCCGTCGCGCCCGACGCGGCGACAACATGACGCGCCCAGGCGTCGACTTTACCTTCCGGATCCGGCGTCACCCGTTGGATCAGAGGCGCGAGATCGGGGAGCTCGTCACGATCATATGAAAAGGGAAATGTCTCGGCCCCGGGATCGAAACTGTATTGCGGCAACGGTTGACCGTCTGGATGATGGGAGAGATCAAGAGTCGATGCAATGACGAGATGCGTGGTGCGCAGGGTTTCCGGCCATTCGAGGTAGCATACGGAATTATTGAAGACGTCATGTTTCCAGGCCGTGCTGTCAGGCGCCGGGTCAACGACGAGTTCCGCCCCGTGAAGACGCAGATCGTGGCTGTCGTCCGGGCGCAGCATCAGCCGGTGGCGCAAAAATCGGACCGGATTGCGGTACGTATATTCTGTCTTGTGGACGATTTTAATGCGCGCCATTCCGCCGGCTCCGCCTACACGGTTCTGAAGCCAGCATTGCAGAACGCGTCTATAATCACAAGACGCCAATGTCCACGCGAGGAAACTCCCGTTTTGCACCAAAGCGCCCGACGCAGAAGGCCGGCTATGCGCCCGGCATCCGCGCCTCCGCCGACGCAGTTGCGGGCGGCTCATTCAGGCCCCGCGGTTTACTTACCGAGTCAGCGCCAATTGACGCTTTGCGATTCGCGAGATCGCCCATGACGCGTTCGTCGCTGTTTCCCTCAGCTCGCCGTCGTCTCCTCCAGCTCGCGAACGGTCATTTCATTGCCGTGCCAGGTGAAGCTGTCGACAAGCAAACCGTCGACGAAAATCACCGGCAAGAGCAGATCGCGGGCAAGCAGCGCAAGTGGCGTGCGCCAATCGAGCGTGAAGCCGCAGATACGGGCCAGCATCATCTCGCCACCATGGAGCGCTGTAACAATAAGCGCCGCAACAAGCGCCGGGTTGAGGTCCGTCTGCGTAGCGGCGATAGCTCCCAGAACGGCCGCCATGAAACTGCCATTCATAAATTCCGGCGCGTAATGGAGGGGGAAGGTGGCGCGACGCAGGCGCGCCCAACGGGCGTGCCGCGCATAGACTTCGCGCAGGGTCCGGTCGCCCAGCGGCTGCTCGAAGGGCATATCGACGAGTCGCACATTCATCTTTTGCGCGCGCACGATCTTCGTTGAGGCGGCGTCCTCGGCGACCTCGGCCGCGAGCGCGCGAATGCCGCCGGCGCGATCCAGAACCTCCCGGCGCCACATCATGTTTTTGCCCTGCGCGAAGCCGGCGCCGATGGCCTCGGCGCCATACTGCCAGCGCGCCTGAAACGTGTTCAGAATGGCGCATTCCACGCAAGCCCAGAAATTGCCGGGCCGCGAGCCAATCGGCATCGAGATGGTGAGGGCGGTGTCAGTGCGGAAGGCCGCCAGCAGAGACTGGATGTAATCGCGGGGCGGAAGCGCGTTGGAGTCTGCGAGAATAATATGGTCGTAGCGCGCCGCCTCCCAACCCTTTACGCAATTATTCAGTTTCGGATTCACGCTCACATAATCTTCGCCGACAAGGAGCCGCGCCGCACGCTCCGGATGATCAGCGATCATCTTTTCCACAAGCGGAATAATCGGATCGCCCGGCGACTGAACGCAGAAAATAATTTCATAATGGGGATAATCGAGTTCGAAGGTCGCGCCCAGCGTTTCGAGGCTGAACGGTTCGATCCCGCGCAGCGGCCGCACAATACTGACCGGCGGCGCATCCGGCGGCGCGGGGAGATTGCGCGGCCGCGCGCGGCAGCGCCGCGCCATGATCAGCCCGCTGATCACATTCATGAAAAGAATAAAGGCGCAGAGGCCGCTGCTGAGATAGAAAAGGGTCATGTCCCGCGCTCGTCAGGAGGCCCGGCGCTCGGGCGAATGAACCGATCCTTTGCCATTCCGGCGGGCAATGCCCGGGCGCGGCCAATTCAATATTCCACCTGACAAACCCTGCGTCTCCTGACAAAAGGGACGCGGCGCGGTAATCGCGATAACCGGCGCTTTCTGCCCGAACTCCTGATGAAGCTTGCGCATGACATCTCCAATCGTTCGATTCGCGCCCTCGCCGACAGGCCAGATCCACATTGGCAATGCGCGTGTGGCGTTGTTCAATTACCTCTTCACTGCAACGCACAATGGACGATTCATACTTCGTTTCGATGACACGGATTCCGCCCGTTCCAGCGAGACTTACGCGCATTCGATCGAAATGGACCTCGACTGGCTCGGCGTGCGCCCGGATCTTGTGTTCCGTCAATCGGCGCGGACGGATCTCTACGAGGCGGCAGCCGATCGTCTCCGCGCCGCCGGGCGGCTCTATCCCTGTTTTGAAACGCCGGAGGAACTGGAGAAACGCCGGAAAATCCAGCTCGCCCGCGGCCTGCCCCCGGTCTACGACCGCGCCGCCCTGCGCTTGTCGGGTGAGGATCGGGCGCGCCTCGCGTCGGAAGGTCGGCAGCCGCACTGGCGCTTCCGTCTCGACGCCGGGATCATTGAATGGCGAGACCTGATCCGGGGACCGGCGCATATCGATTGCGGAGCGCTGTCAGATCCGGTGCTGGTCCGCGCCGACGGCAGCTTTCTTTACACGCTCCCGTCGGTCGTCGACGATATCGACATGGCCGTCACCCATGTCATTCGTGGCGAGGATCACGTCACGAACACCGCCGTGCAATTGCAGCTGTTTGCGGCGCTCGCGCCGAACCGGCCGCCGCCGGCCTTCGCCCATCATAATCTGTTGATCGGCGGCGGCGGCGAAGGGCTATCCAAACGCACGGGCGCTTTGTCCATCGCCTCGCTGCGCGAGGAAGGCTATGAGGCGCTTGCGGTCGCGGCCCTCGCCACGCTGACCGGCTCATCGGATAACGTCCATGCGGTTCGCTCGCTCGCCGAACTCGGCGCCCACTTCGATCTCTCGCATGTGTCGCGCAACCCGGCGCGTTTTGATCCCGCCGATCTCGCCACGCTGACGCATCGCACGCTGGCGCTTTTTTCGTTCGAGGATGTACGGGAGCGGCTCGCGGCGCATGATATCGTCGGGCGCAGAGCGGAACCGCTGTGGCAGGCGGCGCGCGGCAATCTGATGCGCTTCGACGATATTTTGCTTTGGTGGCGGGTTATCGACGGCGAGATCGACCCGGTTCGGGAAGATGCGGATTTCCTCGCGCTGGCGGCAGCGCATCTGCCGGACGAGCCATGGACCGCCGAAATGTGGAGCGAATGGACGACGGCGCTACGCGCCGCCACCGACCGCAAGGGAAAAGCGCTGTTCCATCCATTGCGTCTTGCGCTTACCGGCGTCGAAAGCGGCCCGGAACTCGCCGCGCTTCTGCCCTTGATCGGTCGTGCGAAAACGCTGCGCAGGCTGCTCGGCTAGGCCATGTCTGAGCCTCTGTCGCCGCAGCCGACATTGCGCGAAGCAGCGCGGGTCTGGGCGCGGATCGGCGCGCTGGGATTTGGCGGGCCGGCGGGGCAAATTGCGCTGATGCATCGTATTCTCGTCGACGAGAAGCGCTGGATCTCCGAAGATCGTTTCCTGCACGCCCTGAATTTCTGCATGTTGCTGCCTGGCCCGGAAGCGCAGCAGCTCGCGACCTATGTCGGCTGGCTGATGCATGGCGCGCGCGGCGGTTTTGTCGCCGGCGGCCTCTTTATCCTCCCCGGCGTCGCGGTCATCATGACGCTGAGTCTGCTTTACGCGGCCCGGGGCGACGCTCCGGCGGCCGCAGCGCTGTTTGCCGGGCTGAAAGCGGCCGTGATGGCGCTGATCGTCGCTGCGCTCTGGCGGTTGGCTGCGCGCACGCTGACGACACGACCCCGCGTCCTCATCGCCGCCGCCGCTTTTGGGGCGCTGTTCCTCATGAATGCGCCGTTTCCCGCAGTCATCCTTGTCGCGGGCGCAGCCGGTTATTTGCTCGCAACGCCGCGGGAGGCGACGACGACGACGCCTGAGGGCGGAAAAGCCCGTGAGGCGCGCGCCATGGCGTGGGTGTGTGCGGCGCTCTGGCTCTGCCCCGTCGCCGGATTGACGCTCTGGCGCGGAACGGACGACATCTACGCGCAGATCGCATTGTTTTTCTCAAAAGTTGCGGTTGTGAGCTTTGGCGGAGCCTATGCCGCGCTCGCCTATGTCGCGCAACAGGCGGTCGATGCGCGCCACTGGCTCGCGCCGCCTGAGATGCTCGATGGCCTTGGTCTTGCCGAAACGACGCCAGGCCCCTTGATCCTCGTGCTGCAATTCGTGGGCTTCATGGCCGCCTTCCGCAATCCGGACGGCCTGCCGCCTATTTTTGCGGGGGCGCTGGGCGGGCTGCTGGCCGCCTGGGTGACCTTCGCTCCGAGTTTTCTCTGGATCTTCGCCGGCGCGCCCTACGTCGAGCGCCTCCGCCGGGCCCCCGCGCTTGCGGGAGCGCTGGCCGGCGTCGCCGCAGCGGCGGTGGGCGTCATCGCCTGCCTCACGCTCTGGTTCGCGACGCATTTTCTGTTTCGCATGCACTGGGCGCCGACGCCGGGCGGGCCCGATTTGCCCGTGCTTGCCAGTCTCGATCCGGCCGCCGCCGGGCTGTCGCTGGCGGCGGCGTTGGCGCTCTGGTGCGGCGGGCGACCGGAATGGGCCCTGCTCGCCGGCGTCGGGGGCAGTTTCGTCCTGCGTTATCCGGGCGGTTAGGCCGGGATAACGGACACCCCGAACAACCATGGATGCAGGACCAGCACGAGCGCGAACAGCGCCGTTCCGGCCCCGAGCGCGATGGCGTCGCCGCGCGTGAAGGCCGCGAGTCGCGGCGCGCCCGGATCGCCACGCCGCTTGACGGCGATGCGGTCATAGACTGCGAAAGCGAGAAACGACCCGAACAGGAGCATGCTCCCGAGATCGCCATTGACCAGCAGATGGGCGAGCGCCCAGGCTTTGATCGCGACCAGCATCGGATGACGCAACCACCCCCGGATGCGCGAGTCCGGCGCGCGCCGGCTGGCGATCGCGACGAAGGCGAACCAGACGAGCGGCATGGCGAGATGGCGGGTCCACATTGGCGGATCCCAGACCGGGATCATGCCGGCGGCGCGATAGCGTCCGAAGCCCCAGATGATGAGGCCAAGCCCGATGAGCGCGAGGGCTGAATACAGGCCTTTATAACCCTCCGGGCCAAGACGCGCGATCAATGCCGCACGCGGGCCGCGCAGGGTCGAAAAGACATGCACGCCGAGGAAAAGAACGAGGCCAAGTAAAAGAAACGTCATGAAGACTCCATGTTGCAAGACCGACGAACCCGGCGGCGTGCGCTAGAAGCAGCGCACCTGGGCTTCCGCCTGCGCCCGCCGCAGTTCGGCGAGCGCATCACGCGCCGCGCCGGTGTTCCGCATCAACATGCCGGCCGGGCCAGCCTGCTGATTTACGCTCGCCACGGTCTCCGCCGCGACATAGTCATCATAGGAGAGAATGCTGGCGATGACGTCAATCGAGCAGGCGCATTGCTCCAGAACAAGACGCGATTCGCCATTGGCTTTCATGCAGCCGAAGACATACTCCGCCCGGGCGGCGGTCGGATAATCGTTGAGATCCGCCGCCGCAACGGGGCGGGCAACGACCAGCGCCGTAACGGACGCGAGAAGGAAAGCGCGGCCGAAGATTCGCAAGATTTGCATTTTCTGTTTCATCGGATCGTAGTCTAACGCCCGCCGCAGTCAGACGGGAGATCTTTTTACGGCGCGCCCCCGTCGTCATTCTTCCGTCACTTTTACCCGCCATTTCTGAGAAAGAGCCAGCCGTCGCCGTAAGACGCCGGCAAGCTTAAAGACGCCGGGCCGGATGTACGCCCGGCGTTTTTTTGTGCGCTCCGCCGCATGCCGCATCCGCATTGGTTGAGTTTTTCGCGTCCCCGGCTTAAGCCCGGCATGGACGCGCGCGAAGGGCCGCCATGCCGCCACGGATCGTGCGCCGCGCGCCGGTTGCGAGAACCGGTCATCGCCCGAAACCGGCGCTCCGGCGCCCTGCCAGCGGAGGATTTCCATGATTGGACGACTCAATCACGTCGCCATCGCAGTCGACAGCGTCGAAAAAGCTTCTGCGATCTACAGAAATGCGCTTGGCGCGAAGGTTTCCGCGCCCGAAAGCGTCGCCGAGCATGGCGTGACGGTCGTATTTGTCGAACTGCCGAACACGAAGATCGAACTGCTCGAACCCTTTGGCGAGAATTCGCCCATCGCGGCCTTTGTCGCGAAAAATCCATCCGGCGGCATCCACCATGTCTGCTACGAGGTCGACGACATCATCGCCGCGCGTGATCAGCTGAAATCCTCGGGCGCCCGGGTGCTGGGCGATGGCGAACCGCGCATCGGGGCGCATGGCAAGCCGGTCCTGTTTCTGCATCCAAAGGACTTCTGCGGCACGCTGGTCGAACTCGAACAGGCCTGATTCATGCCTTTCACTTGGCCGCTCGCCCTGGCGATCTACGGCACGATCTGGTGGATCGTCCTGTTCGCGGTCCTGCCGCTGGACGTCCGTTCGCCAGAGGAAGCCGGGGAGCCGGCTCCCGACGGCGCGGACCCGGGCGCGCCAATCGCGCCGCAGCTGGCGCGCAAGGCGGTGATCACGACAATTGTCGCGACTGTCGTTTTCGCCATCGTTGTGGCGGTGGCGCCCTATGTGACGTTCTGATCCGGAGGGCCGGGGTTGACCGACGGGGTTTTGGCCGCTACGGAAACGCTCCGCACAGGCGGCGAAAGAGATGCATGCATTTCTTTCGCGTGCGGGCGGGATCCATCGCGAACCGCAACGCGAGCGCGTAGCTCAGTCGGTAGAGCATCTGACTTTTAATCAGGGGGTCC
>CAZJAY010000055.1:0-7633 GCA_964543915.1 uncultured Methylocystis sp.
TCGGCCGCAGCGGAGATGGTGGCGTTGACGGCTTGATCAATGAAGATGTTCTGGGCCTTGACAGGGTTTATGTGCAGGCCAAACGATACGGTCCCGGCTCTTCGGTCTGCCGCCCTGATGTTCAGGCTTTCACAGGTAGTCTTGTTGGGCTTGGCGACACAAAAGGTGTTTTTGTCACGACATCGACTTTTTCACACCAAGCCATCGAATTCGCTTCGCGCATTCCGCAGCGAGTTATCCTGATCGATGGCAAAAGGCTTGCTGAATTAATGATTGAGCACGGCGTCGGCGTGCGGTCGAGCCGCATATTGGAGTTCAAGCGTATTGATGAAGATTTCTTCGTCGAGGAATGAAACAAACCTCTTCAATGTCGAGCCAAAGCAGAACGATATTTCGTGATCAGTTCCATTGTTTTGTTGTGTGGCTTTATTTCGATCCTCACCGCGAGAGCGTCGGATAATCCGTGTAGCCCTTTGCGCCGGGCGTATAGAAGGTCGCTGGATCGGGCGCGTTGAGCGGCGCTTTGGCGCGTAGCCGCGCGGGCAGGTCGGGGTTGGCGAGGAACGGCACGCCGAAGGCGACCGCGTCGAGTTTGCCGTCGCGGATGGCGGCGGCGGCCTCCTGCGCGTCATAGCCCATATTGCCGATGAGCCGGCCCCGGAAATGCGCGCGGGCCGGAGTCATGACATCGACGCTTGCGGGGCCGGCGAAATCTGCGCGCATCACATGCAGAAAGGCGAGGCCGTAATCGTTCAGCCGTTCCGCGAGCCAGGCGGTGAGGCCGGCGGGATCGCTGTCGCGCATGCTGTTGTAGGAATTGAGCGGCGAAATCCGCAGCCCGACGCGGTCGGCGCCGACGACTTTGACGACAGCTTCCACAACCTCCAGCAAGAGCCGCGCGCGGTTTTCGATCGGCCCGCCATAGGGGCCGACGCGTTGGTTGGCGCCGTCGCGGAGGAATTCGTCGAGCAGATAGCCATTCGCGCCATGCACCTCGACCGCATCGAAGCCAGCCGCCCGCGCATTCAGCGCCGCCTGCGCGAAGCCGGCGACAATACCCGGCAGTTCGTCGTCCGCCAGCGCCCGCGGCGTCACATAGGGCTGCATGCCGGCGGGCGTCATGACCGAGCCATCGATCGCGATGGCGGAGGGGCCGACAGGCGTGGCGCCGTCGTTGAGCAGCGGGTGGCAGGCGCGCCCGCCATGCCAGATTTGCAGCGCGATGCGTCCGCCCCGGTCGTGCACCGCCTGGGTGACCCGCGCCCAGCCGTCGATCTGCGCCGGCGACCAGACGCCAGGTTCGCGCCAGAAGGCGGAATGGCCGGCCATCGCCATCGTCGCTTCGGCGATGATCAGGCCGGCCGAGGCGCGTTGGGCGTAATATTCCGCCATCAGCGGGCCGGGCACATGGTCATCCTCCGCGCGGCAACGCGTCAGCGGCGCCATGAGAATGCGGTTGGGGAGAGCGAGCGCGCCCATGTTGAGCGGCGCGAACAGGGGATCAGCGGACATGCAGCTTCCTTTGCGCGGGGTCGCGCCCGGTCTATGACGGCGACGACAGGGAGAAAAGCGAAATGATGATCCTTCGATATTCGGCGGCTTCGCCCTACGCGCGCAAAATCCGGATTGCAGCCGATTGGCTCGGCGTTTCCGGCCAGATCCGGCTGGAAAGCGCCAACACCGCCGACCCGGCCGACTCGCTGCGCCGGCAAAATCCGCTCGGCAAAATCCCGACGCTGATTCTCCCCGACGGCGTCGCGCTCTACGACAGCCGCGTGATCGCCGAGTTTGTCGATTGCCTCGCCGGGGGCGGGCGGCTGATTCCGGCCGATCCGGGGCGGCGCATCATGACGCTGCGGCTACAGGCCCTGGGCGACGGGATCTGCGATGCGGCGCTACTGATCCGGCACGAGACGGCGACGCGTCGGCCCGAATGGCGGGATCCCGACGCGATCGCTCTTCAGCAGGGCAAGATCGACCGTGCGCTTGCAACCCTCGAGGCCGAGCCGCCTCCCGCCGGCGCCCCCGATATCGGACAAATCGCGCTCGCCTGCGCGCTCGGCTATCTCGATCTGCGGTTCGAGGGCGCGTGGCGACAAGGGCATCCGCGCCTCGCCGCCTGGCTCGCCGATTTCGCGGCGCGGGTTCCGGCCTATGCGGCGTCGGCGTCGTGAGACGCCGCCGCCCGCGCCGCGCCCATCATCCCTGACCGCCGGGGATTTTGCCGGCGATTTCCGCCGGCGGCGCCCAGCCGCTGTCGGCGGTCGGGTGGCCGGCGACGCCCGGGATGCGCAGGCGCTGGCCGGGATAAATTTTGTCCGGGTGGCTCAAGAGCGGCTTGTTGGCTTCGAAAATCCGCTCGAATTCGCCGCCCTTGCCGGCGCCGTAATGCGCCTCGGCGATTTTCCATAACGTGTCGCCCGCCTTGACGACATAAAAAGCCGCCGCCGCGCCGCCATCGGCCGGCACAAGGCGGTTCTCGACCTCGGCCACGCCTTTCGTATTGCCGATGGCGAGTACGATTTTCTCGGCCTCGGCCTGGCTCGGCGCCGAGCCGCTCAGCGTCACCCGGCCGCCATCGACGGCGATCTGGACGTTGGATGCGTCGAGACCGAGGGTCTCGAGTTCCTTTTTCAGCGTCTCCGCCGGGGCCGCCGTCGCATCGGTGGCGCCGGCCGGGGCCGGGGCGGATTTGCTCTTGCCGGTGAGAAAGTCAAAAAAACCCATCGCCTTTGTCTCCATCCGCCTGTCAAAACCGAAAGCCCGCTGTTTGCGGCGCGGCGCGGCGACCGCCGCCGATTGTCAATATACACGCCCTGGCCGGCAAATGGCGCCCGGCGCGCCTCGCCGGCTCTGGCCGGGATCCGCCGACTGTCGGGTCATGCGACAAAATTTTGCTGCATGTGCACATTCCATTTGTGGCATAGATATCGAAGAACCCTGGGGAGCGCGGGATGAAGCCGGAAGGATTGGGCAGGTAACAGACTATCGCCTGCGCGCTGAAGGTGGTCGCGATCGCCGACATTTTCGCCGCCTTTTTCTCGCCGTCGCATCGCCTGCGGCCGACGCCCTCGGATATGGCCGCTTTTCTGACGTCAGGCTTGCCCTCTGGCAGATAAACGTCACCGCGACGCGCCAGAGATGTCGTCGAGAGGAAAGCAAGAGGACAGGACAAGCACATGCCCGAACTTGACGTCGAAACGCTGTCGCGCCTCCAGTTCGCGCTGACCGCGCTCTATCACTTTCTTTTCGTTCCGCTGACGCTCGGCCTCGCGCTTCTTCTTGCGATCATGGAGAGCGTCTATGTCATGACGGGGCTGACGATCTGGCGGGACGCGGTCAAATTCTGGGGCGTGCTGTTTGGCGTCAACTTTGTGATGGGCGTCGCCACCGGCGTGACGATGGAGTTCCAGTTCGGCACCAACTGGGCCTATTACGCGCATTATGTCGGCGATATTTTCGGCGCGCCGCTCGCGATCGAAGGATTGATGGCCTTCTTTCTCGAAGCGACTTTCGTCGGGCTGTTTTTCTTTGGGTGGAAACGGCTCACGAAAGTGCAGCATCTCGTCGTCACCTGGCTGGTGGCGCTGGGATCGAATTTCTCCGCGCTGTGGATCCTGATCGCCAATGCGTGGATGTCGAACCCGGTCGGCGCGACCTTCAATCCCGAGACGATGCGGATGGAGCTGTCCTCCTTCAAGGAAGTCGTCTTCAATCCGGTGGCACAGTCCAAATTCGTTCATACGGTCAGCGCCGGCTATGTCACCGGCGCGCTGTTCGTCATGTCGATTTCCGCCTTCTATATTTTGCGCGGGCGCCATCAGGAAATCGCCCGCCGGTCGCTGACGGTGGCGGCGAGTTTCGGCCTCGCCTCGGCGCTTTCTGTGGTCGTTCTCGGCGATGAAAGCGGCTACACCGCCGGCGAAAACCAGAAGATGAAAATCGCGGCGATTGAAGCCATGTGGGAGACTGAGCCGGCGCCTGCGTCTTTCACGCTCTTTGGCATCCCCGATCTCAAGACGGAAACAACGAAATACGAGGTGCAGATCCCGTGGATGCTCGGCCTGATCGCCACGCGGTCGCTTGATCAGCAGGTTAAGGGCATCAAGGATCTCGTCGATCATGCGGAAAAGCGCGTGCGTAACGGTATGCCGGGTTATCGCTGGCTTGCCGCGGAAGGCGGCGTGCAACATGCGCGCGTGCCGGCGGCGCTCGAAGGGTCGATGGCCGATGTCGGCTACACCCTTTTGCTCAAGCGCATCCGGCCCGACGTCGAAAACGCAACGGACACAGAAATCCGGGCGGCTGCGATGTCGACCATTCCGGACGTGCCGGTCCTGTTCTGGTCCTTCCGCATCATGGTGGCGCTTGGTTTCTATTTCATCGCGATTTTCGCCGCCGCTTTCTATTACTCCTGTCGACGGCGGCATGGACCGAAATGGTTTATGCAGATGGTGATGTACAGCTTGCCGCTGCCGTGGGTTGCGGCGGAACTGGGCTGGATCGTCGCTGAATACGGGCGCCAACCCTGGATCATCGACGGCGTAATGCCGACCTTTCTCGGCGTCTCCGTCGGACCGGCGTCCAATGTCATGGCGAGCCTCGCGGCGTTCGTTTTGTTCTATTCGTCGCTTGCAGCGGTCGACCTTTATCTCATCGTGAAATACGTCCGGATCGGTCCGCACGGAGATGCCCCATCGCCCGTTCGCGTCGCCGGCGGGCCGCTGCCGGTTCCGCAGCCTTCGTACGACGCGTCCCGCTGAGGAATCCGTCCCCATGCTTGATTACATGACCTTGCGTTTTATCTGGTGGGCGCTCCTCGGCGTTCTGCTTGTCGGCTTCGCCATCATGGACTGTTTCGATTTCGGCGTGGCGATGCTTCATCCCTTCGTCGCCCGCAGCGATCTGCAGCGGCGCGTAACGCTGAATACGATCGGGCCGGTATGGGAAGGCAATCAGGTCTGGTTCATTCTCGGCGGCGGCGCGGCGTTCGCTGCGTTTCCGCTGCTCTATGCGGTGTCATTCTCCGGCTTCTATCTCGCGATGCTGCTCCTGCTGCTGGCGCTTATCCTGCGGCCGGTCGCGATCGGCTTTCGCGGCAAGGCGGAGGCCCGCGGCTGGCGTGCGGTATGGGACTGGCTGTTTTTTCTCTCTGGTCTGACGCCGGCGGTTTTATTTGGCGTAGCGTTCGGCAATCTTTTGCTCGGCGCGCCCTTTCGGCTTGAAGCGCATACGCTGCGTTCGATCTATGAGGGCGGTCTTATTGCGCTGCTCACGCCCTTCGCATTGCTGTGCGGCGCGGTCAGCGTGTTTATGATGCTGATGCAGGGAGCGGCCTTTCTTTCCTTGAAAACGGAAGGCGATGTCGCCGAGCGATCGCGCCGCATCGGCGCTGTGTCGGCGCTGCTGCTCGTGGTTCTGTTCACGGTCGCCGGCTTCTGGGTGGCGGTTGGGATCGACGGGTACATGATTGTTGACGGCGGCGATCCCAACGGCGCGTCCAATCCCGTCTTCAAGACGGTTATCGCCGACCGGGGCGCCTGGCTTTACAATTACGCCGTCTATAAATGGCCGGCTGTCGCGCCTCTTGTCGCCTATATCGGGGCGCTCGCGACCGCCGTTATGCTGGTTCTCGGACGTTCGAGAGAGGCGTTTATCGCGTCGAGCGTAGCGACGGCTGGAATCGTGACGACTGCGGGCGTCAGCATGTTTCCGTTTCTGCTGCCGTCCTCGACCCATCCAAACGACAGTCTCACCATCTGGGACGCGTCCTCGAGCCAGTTCACGCTTGGCCTGATGCTCGTCGCCGCAATCTTCATCCTGCCGATCATTCTCGCCTATACGTCGTGGGTTTTTTACGTCCTGCGTGGACCTGTGACCGAGCGGGCGATCGAACGCGGCGACGATTATTTCTACTGAACCGGAGAGGGCTGACTCGCATGTGGTATTTCGCCTGGATCCTTGGCCTCGGCCTCGCCTGCGCCTTCGCGATCCTCAACGCGATGTGGCTCGAACTGGATGAGGGTCGCGACGACAGTGACAACTGGCGTGATGACTGGAAAGCGGATTAGTCGGGACGCGAAGGATTATTTCGCCTGAAAGATCAGAAAGGCGCCGGCGGCGATTAATGCAAATCCAAGGAGATGCCGCCACGTTAGCGCCTCGCCCAGAACGATGACGGCGAAACACGAAAAAATGACAAGAGTCACGAACTCCTGAATCGTTTTCAGCTGTGCGGCCGAATAGACTCCGTAGCCGATACGATTGGCCGGAACGGCGAGGCAATATTCCAACAAGGCAATACCCCAGCCGATCAGTACCGCCTGCGGCATCGTCAGTTTCGAAAATCTGAGATGCCAATACCACGCGAAGGTCATGAAGACGTTCGACGCGAGCAACAGCAGGATCGGCGCGACGCGCGGGGAGCCTAAAAAAGCCAGCATGGGCATTCTCCTTCCGCCGCGCGTGTAAACCATGGCGCGCCGGCCCGCCAGGCCGCGTCGACAGGCGCCTGAACATAACCAAATTTTAGGCTTTTAATGGTGTACGATTGGAAAGTTCAAAGGAGCTTTACGCAATGGTCAGGCTGTTCGGCGGTTCAATCGCGGCGGTGATTGTCGTTTCTCTATCGCTTGCAGGCTGCGCGATTACCGGGCCGGCAGCGCCGCGCGTCGCGGTCATGCCGGGGAAAGGTAAATCCTACGAGAAATTCCAGCGTGAGGACGCCTATTGCCAGAACGCCGCCCAGGCGGCGATTGGCGGGCAATCTCCGGGCGTCGCGGCGAACGAAGCCGCGCTTGGCGGCGCGGTTCTCGGCACGGGTCTCGGCGCGGCGACGGGCGCCCTGATCGGAGCCGCCGCCGGCAATCGTCCGGGCACAGGGGCGGCGATCGGCGCCGGGTCCGGCCTGTTGTTAGGGACCGCCGTTGGCTCAGGTAACGCCCGTCAGGCCGGTGGCGCAATCCAGTCGCGCTACGATGTGGTTTATACACAGTGCATGGCTGCGAAAGGTAACGATGTGGGAGGCGGACCCGGCTATCCTGGCCCCGCGCCATATTACTGATCGGCTCCGGCTTAGCCCTGCATGGCGTCGAGGCGTCGGACCGTGAAAGTCGGGCCGGCGCGTCGGCGCTATAGTTTTTAATGTAATAAACGTCAGTGGCATTATCGTTCCGCGTCGCAGCAATCGCCGCCATAACCCGTCCAGACATGCGACTCAGTCCTTCCGACGCAGCCGACGGCCGCGCGGAAGTGCAAAAACAATATAAGTATAAAAAATACATAATATGTAAGTAATTTCCCGCTGGATGCGTAGTGTTTCCCGCGCTGGTTGGTGCAATTTTTTGATAATTTGCATTATTTGTGTTGCTGGCCATGGTATTTATTTTTCGGGATGGCGTTCTTCTATGGTTTGAGCCAGCGGCCTTAGGCGCATCGCTGTTTCTGACCGTGAATGTCGCCTCAATATTGAATAGGCAATACCTCGGGCGAAATTATCGTGAATTTCATGTCTTCCTCCATGAGCGATCGTCTGAAAAAAGCGCGCGTTTCGGCCGGGTTTTACAAGGCGAGCGATGCGATTACGAAATTCGGCTGGAAGGCCTCGACCTATCGCGCGCACGAGAGCCGTCAG
>CAZJAY010000056.1:0-7436 GCA_964543915.1 uncultured Methylocystis sp.
CAACGGCGCAAACGCGACGGCGTACGGCGCCACAGCTCTTGGCATGTGGTCGCAGGCCTATGGCGATGCTGCAACGGCTGTGGGCGGCGCGGTTGCGAACTCCTATAGCACAGCCGTTGGCTCTGGCGCATCCGCGCTCGGAGATATCGCAACGGCATTGGGCACCGGGGCCATAGCCATGGGCTCCTCCGCCACTGCCGTTGGCAGAAGCGCCGCTGCCATGCAAGCTAACGCGACAGCAATCGGCGCCTACGCCTATGCGGGGAATGCGGATGCGTTGGCTTTAGGATCGAGTGCGCAGGCGAGGGGCCCCGGTGCGGCGGCCATCGGCCTCAACGCGCTGGCGAACGCGGCCAACGCCGCCGCTTTCGGCGTCGGCGCGCAGGCGACGAATGCGGATGCGCTGGCTTTTGGCGTCAACGCGCAGGCGAGCGCCGTCTCGAGTCTCGCCTTTGGCCTGAATGCGCTGGCCAGCAATACGAACGCCATGGCGTTTGGTTTTGGCGCCAACGCCGGCTTCGCCAATTCGATCGCCATCGGCGTCGGGGCGACGACGACCGCCGCCAACCAGATCATGTTCGGCGCGGCGGGCAGCACCTACACGTTCGCCGGGCTTTATACGGGTTCGCCCGCCGATCCAGCGTCGCGCTACATGGTCACGACGGATGAGAATGGTCAGCTGCATTACGCCGCCATCCCCAACGCCGGCGTCGATTGCACGACGGCGACAGCGACCGGCGCCAACGCGATCGCCTGCGGCAGCGGCGCGACGGCCAATGGCGCCAATACAACCGCTTACGGCGCGGCGTCGAACGCAACGGGCGTCAATACGCTGGCGATAGGTTACAATGCGCTGGCGAGCGCGACCAACGCCGCCGCGTTCGGCTATGACGCGCGGGCGATGGGCGAGAACGCGTTTTCGATCGGCGCGGGCGCGATCGCCAGCGCGATCAACGCCGCCGCTTTCGGTTCGGGCGCCAATGCGGCCGCAGTCAACGCCATGGCGCTCGGCGTCAATGCGACCGCCGCATACGCCAATTCGGTCGCCATTGGCGTTGGCGCCACGACGACCGCCGACGATCAGTTAATGTTCGGCGCGACAGGCGACACCTATACGTTCGCAGGCCTTTACACGGGCGCGCCGACGACGCCGGGCGCGCGTTACATCGTCACGACGGACGAGGCCGGCACGCTCGGTTATCAGGCCATTCCGGACGCCGGCATCGATTGCACCCTTGCCGCCGTGAACGGGACAAGCGCGCTGGGCTGCGGCGTCGGGGCGACGGCGAATGGCGTCAACGCCACCGCATACGGCGCAGGCGGCAACGCCAGCGGCGCCGGCGCGACCACACATGGCGCACAGGCCCAGGCGCTGGCGGATTTCGCCTCGGCCCTTGGCGCGAATACGCTGGCCAGCGCACAAAATGCGACAGCGATTGGCGTCGACGCCCGCGCCGGCTTCGAAAACTCAACAGCGATTGGCGCCGGGTCGGCAACAAGCCGCGCCGGTCAGATTGCGCTTGGCGCCGCGACCAGCAATTACACGCTCGCGGGTCTGACTGGCGGCGGCAATCATCAGAGCGGCGACGTCTATCTCGTCACCACGGATCAAAACGGCAATCTGTATTACAGCGCCCCGCCCGATGTCGGCTTCGGCTGCGCCGGCGCGACAGTGAGCGGCGAAGGCACAATGTCCTGCGGCAATGGCGCCGTCGCGAACGGTACCAACGCTGCCGCGTGGGGCGTCGGCGCAATCGCCGACGCTACAAACGCGACAGCGCTCGGCGTCAACGCTCGCGCGGACGCTGTCAGCACGCTGGCGATCGGCGACAGCACGATTGTTCAGGCGGGGGCTGGCATGGGTTCGGTGGCGATCGGCGCGCAATCCGAAGTCGTCTCGGGCGCCGGCGCGGTCGCTATTGGCCTGCAACAGATTGCGACAGGCAATGGCGCAGTCGCCATCGGCGATCCGAATGTCGCAAGCGGAACGGGCGCGGTCGCCATCGGCGCCGAAAATATCGCGACGGGCGACGGGGCCGTGGCGCTCGGCAATTACGCGCGTGCGACCGGATCTTCGGCGCTCGCCTTTGGTCAGAACGCAACCGCGACGCAGGCCGGCGCCATCGCCTCGGGTCGCGACGCGCAGGCGACGGGAAGCGACGCGGTCGCGGTGGGCGCAGGGGCGACGGCGCTTCAGAACTTCGCCACCGCGATGGGCGCCAGCGCAACGGCGCAGGGCGTCAACGCCTCGGCCTTCGGCTACGCCGCCAACGCGACCGGCGTTTCGGCCGTGGCGATAGGCGATGGCGCGCAGGCGACGCAGACAAACGCCGTCGCGATTGGCCGTAACGCTTTCGCCAGCGTCGCCGACAGCGTCGCGCTGGGGTCGAATTCGATCGCGGCCGAACGAAACATCGGCGCCTACACGATCACCGGCGGAACCATCGCCGGAATCAGCCCGACCGGGGGCACGATCAGCGTGGGATCGACGGGCGCCGAACGGCAAATCCGGAATGTCGCGGCGGGCGTCGTGAGCGCGACCTCGACTGACGCCGTCAACGGGTCACAGCTCTATGCGGCGGCAAGCGCAACCAACATGATGGCGACCGGCGCCGCCAGCGCACTGGGCGGCGGCGCAAACTGGAACGCCGAAACCGGCGCCTGGACCGGTCCAAGCTATAATATTCAGGGCGCAAACTACGGTAACGTCGGCGACGCGCTTGGCGCGGTGAACGCAAATCTGACCAGCATAAACAACAACATCAATCAACTTGGCGCGACTATGGCGGGCGGTCTCGACGAGGCCTATCGACAGATCGCGAACAATCAACGCGAGGCGCGGCAGGGCATTGCGCTCGCCGTCGCCATGCCGGCCGCCCATATGCCTTCCGCGCGCGGCAAAACGACCGTCACAGCCGCGACCGGCGCCTATAAGGGATATGGCGCGATCGGCGGCGCGATCATGCATCGGCTTGATACGGCGACGCCCATCGCCATTGGCGCGAGCGGCTCTCTGGGAATCCGCAATTCTTTCGCGGTTCGCGGGGAAATAACGGCGGAGTTCTGAGCGCGCGCGCTTTGCGCGGCGGCCCGGCGTTTTTCGCTAATCTTCGCGCCGGGTGAGCGCATCGAGCCGCGCCTGTTCCTCGGCTGTCAGCGGCGTGTCGGCGGGCGCAAAACGGCGATTGCGACGCGCGGCCGCCAAAGCGGCCCAGCCGCCAGCAAGGAGCGCAAGGGCCGGCGCCGCCCAGAGCAGAATCGTCCCAAAGCGCAGCGGCGGCCGCAGCAGCACGAAATCGCCGTAGCGGGCGTGAACGTAATCGATCACCGCCGCATCGCTCAGGCCCTCGCGGAGCTTCTCACGCACCAGCACGCGCAGATCCTTCGCCAGCGCCGCATCCGAGTCGTCGATCGACTGGTTCTGGCAGACAAGGCAACGCAACTCGCCGGTGATCGCGCGCGCGCGTGTTTCGAGCGCGGGATCGCCGAGCATTTCCTCCGGCGTGACGGCGCGCGCCGGGGCTGCGAGCAACGCCAGCAGAAGGCACGCCGCGACCGTCGCAGTTTTCATGACGCGGTCTCCGGCAGGGCTGCGGGCGCAGCGCGACGGGCGACACCAATACGCAGGCGGCGATCGGCGAGCGAGAGGGCCCCGCCGAAGGCCATGATTAGCGCGCCGATCCAGATCAGCGTCACCAGCGGTTTGTAGTAGAGGCGGGCGTCGATCGCGCCGTCCGGACGGGCGTCGCCGATCGCGGCGTAAACCTGGCCGAGTCCGAGCGTGACGATGCCGGCTTCGGAGCGCGCCATTTTGCGCGCCGGATAGAAGCGCTTGGCGGGTTCGATGCGCGCAAGCGTCCGCCCGTCGCTGCTGACGGTCATCGCGGCGAAAATCTCGGAATAATTGGGGCCGTTGCGCGGCGAGAGCTCCTCGATCGACAATTGATAGGGGCCGACCGCATAGGCGGCGCCGGGCTTCATCGCCACGATCTGTTCGACGCCCCAGCCGGTGGCGGCGAGACCCAGCAGGGTGAGCCCCATGCCGGCGTGCGCGACGGAAGTGCCCCAGGCGGAGAGCGGCGCGCCGCGCAGCCGCGCGAGCACCGCATGGCTGCGGTAGGTCGCGCGCAGGGCGAGGTCGGTCACGGCCCCGACAATGAGATAGACCGCGATCCCGGCGGTGACGACGGAAAGGAACGGTTTGCCGAAAAAGACGCCCGCGACGGCTGCGCCCAGCACGCCGACAAGGAAGGCGACGCGCAAGCGCTGAAGCGCCGCAACGAGGTCGCCGCGTTTCCACGGCAGCATCTGACCCACGGGCATGAGCAGCGCGAGCGGCAGGGCGATCGGGATGAGCACCGTATTGAAGAACGGCGCGCCGACGGAAATTTTCTCTCCGGTCGCGGCTTCGAGCGCGAGCGGATACAGCGTGCCCACCACGACCGTCGCACAACTCGCCGAGAGCAGAAGATTGTTCACGACCAGCGCGCCCTCGCGCGAAATTGGCGCAAACAGGCCGCCAACGGGCAACGATCCGGCGCGCGCCGCAAACAGGGCCAACGCGCCGCCGATAAAGAAAACCAGAATGGCGAGAATGAAAACGCCGCGCTCGGGATCGCTGGCGAAAGCGTGAACGGACGTCAGCACGCCGGAGCGGACAAGAAAGGTGCCAAGCAGAGATAGCGAGAAGGCGAGGATCGACAGAAAGATCGTCCAGATCTTCAGCGCTTCGCGTTTCTCCATCACAGCCGCGCTATGCAGCAGCGCGGTCCCGGCGAGCCATGGCATGAGCGAGGCGTTTTCAACCGGATCCCAGAACCAGAAACCGCCCCAACCCAGCGTGTAATAGGCCCAGTACGAGCCCATGGCGATGCCGAGCGTGAGCGCGATCCAGGCGAAGAGCGTCCACGGCCGCGCGACCCGCGCCCAGGCGGCGTCAATGCGGCCGCCGATGAGCGCGGCGGCGGCGAAGGAAAAAACGACGGAAAAACCGACGTAGCCGAGATAGAGTAGCGGCGGATGGATCGCGAGACCCGGGTCCTGCAGGATCGGATTGAGATCGCGGCCCTCCCACGGCGCCGGCGCGACGCGCGCGAAGGGATTTGAGGTGAGCAGGATAAAGAGGAGGAACGCCGCGCCGATCAGGCCCTGAACAGCGAGCGCATCGGCGCGCAGCCGGTTCGGAACGGACGCGGAAAATAGCGCGATCAAGGCGCCGCAGAGCGACAGCACCAGCACCCACAGAAGCATGGAGCCTTCGTGGTTCCCCCACACGCCGGAGATTTTGTAGATGAACGGCTTCGCCGAATGCGAATTCTCGATGACGTTGACGAGAGAGAAATCGGAAACGACATGCGCCCAGGTCAGCGCGCCATAGGCCAAGGCGACGAAAAGAAACTGCGCGACCGCTGTCGGCCGCGCGACCCGCATCAGGCCGGCGTCGTTGAGCCGCGCGCCCGCGAAGGGAATGGCGAATTGCGCAATGGCGAGGGCCAGCGCGAGGACGAGCGCGTAATGCCCGGTTTCGACGATCATGCGCGCCTCATTTCTTCTCGCCCTGCCAGACGCCCTGCTTTTTGAGCGCATCGGCCACGTCGCGCGGCATATAGCGCTCGTCGTGCTTCGCGAGCACGATGTCGGCGCGGAAACCGCCGTCGGGCGTCAGCACGCCCTCGACGACCACGCCCTGCCCCTCGCGAAACAGATCAGGCAACAATCCCGAATAGGAGACGTCGAGATCGCTTGTTCGATCCGTGACCGCGAAGCGCACGTCGCGATCGCCGCTTTTCACGACGCTGCCCTCCCGCACAAGGCCGCCGATGCGCAGACGCGCGCCGGATGCCGGCTTTTTTGTCGCCAGTTCCGACGGGGTAGAGAAGAACACGCTCTTATCGCGCAGCGCAAAGAGGGTCAGCGCGGCGGCAAGCCCGAGCGCCGCGAGCGCGCCGATGATGAGCGTCAGTCTTTTGCCCTTGCGCGTCATGCGCCCATGCTCCCGAAGAAATCGACCCGCCTAGCCGCCGATGCCCAATTGCTTCGCCAAAGCGTCCAGACGCGCGATGGCGTCGTTTTTGCCGGCCATCGCCCGGCGGGCGTCGATGAGCGCCTTTTTCGCCTTATCCGTTTCCGCGAGAACGCTGTAGGCGCGGATAAGCTTCAGCCAGCCTTCGATATCGTCGCCATTTGACTCCAGCCGCGTCGCGAGACGCTGGACCATAGAACGAATAACATCGCAGCGCTCCTTTTCCGGCAGGGCGGCGATGGCCTGACCCTGCGCACTGGCCGGGCCGCTCGCTTCGCCAGCCGTCGGCGCCGCATCCGCCGGCGCGCCGCGCAGCCGCGCGATCTGCGCCCTCACCGCGCCAAGCCATGGCGCATCGGCGGGCGCACCGGCGGCCAGCGAGTCGAAATAGCCGAGCGCCTTTTCCGTCTCGCCGGCCTCGGCCGCCGCTGCGCCGAGATAGAATTGCGAAGTAACCTGGCCGGAATCCATCGCCAGCGCCGCCTCGAAATCCGCCTGGGCCGCAGGCGTCATTTTGCCCTGCGCGGCGATGAGCCTGGCCTCGCCGAGCGCTGCGCGCCGCTCGGCCGACGGCCCGAGAAGACGCAGCGCCTCGGTATAGGCGTGCACGGCGTCCTCGGCGCGGCCGGTCCGCAGGAAATAGGGCGCGACCACCTCCCATCCGCGACCGTCGTCGGGATGTTCCTGCAGATGGCGTTCGATCCGCGCAACGGCTCCGGCGAGATCACCGGCGGCCGGTTCTGCATCGAGCCGCGCCTGGAGCGGGAGGTCGGGCAAACTGGCCGCGCCAAGATGCAGGTAAAGGCCAACCGCGAGGGCCGGAATCAGCAGGATTGCCCCGAGCGCGGCGAGGCGCGTCGCATCACGTCCGGGACGCGTCGGCGCCTCGGGCGCGGCCTCGACCCTCAAAAGACGCCGACCCGCCTCGGCGCGCGCGGCGGCCGCTTCCGCCGGATCAAGCCGGCCGGACGCGGCGTCTCGCTCGATTTCAGCGAGTTGAGCCTCGAAGAACGCAATATCGGCGGCTTTCGCATCCGGCTCCGTCCCGCGCATGGCGAGCGGCGCCAGGACAGCCATAACAGCCGCGCCGGTCAGAAGCGCAAAGACGATCCAGATCATGGTCGCAGGATTTAGGCTGTCCGGACGGCCAAGGGAAGAGCCATCGGGATCCGGCGCGGCCGGCCGCTAGAACAGCTCCTCGCGCGGATCGAGCGTTCCGCACACGCCGATCGCCCAGAAATGGTCGCGCAGGAACGCGAGGCCGGCGGCGCGGCCGACCTCGAACAGATCCTCGAACATGTCGAAATCCGGATTGACCTTGGCGGCGGCCCCGTAACGGTCGACCGCCTCCCCGCCGGCGACCAGATGCAGGCGCACTTTTTTGTAGCGGTCGCCATCGAGCCGCCCGGCGTCG
>CAZJAY010000057.1:0-7414 GCA_964543915.1 uncultured Methylocystis sp.
GCGTCGAATTCGGCCAGCCCCGCCGCATGGTCGAAAGCCTCGATCGTTCGCACGCAGGAGAGCGCCTTTTCGGCGCGCGCCAAGGCTCTGCCGGAAAGTTCTGGCGCGCCTTCCGCAACGGGGCGCGCCTCGGCCAGATCGCCATTGCAATGAAGGACAATGTCGCAACCGGCGGCGATGGCCCGTTCGGCGCGGACGCGGAAGCTGCCGGTCAGCGCCTTCATCGACAGATCGTCCGTCATGAGCAGCCCGTCGAAGCCGATCCAGCCACGGATAATCTCGTCCACGACCGTCTTCGAGAGCGTGGCCGGCGCAGTGGGGTCTATACACGTATAAACAACATGGGCGCTCATCGCCATTGGCAGATCGGCGTTGGCGCGGAAGGGCGGAAAATCGACCGCCTCCAGTTCCGCGCGCGCTGTCTCGACGACGGGAAGCTCCAGATGGCTATCCGCCCGGGCGCGGCCGTGCCCGGGGATATGCTTCATCACCGGGGCGACGCCACCGGCCATGAGCCCTTCGGCCGCTGCGCGACCGATGCGCGCGACGCGGCTGCAATCGCGACTATAGGCGCGGTCGCTTATAATCGCATGCGAGTCAGGGGTCGGCGTATCGAGCACCGGAAGGCAATCGACGTCGATCCCGACATCGCGTAGCTCATGAGCCATGAGACGCGCTCCCAGCCACGCCAGTCGCGCGGCCGCCTCTGGCGTCTCGACCATCGACTCGAACTGCGCCGCGCAGGGCCATGCGCGCCAGTGCGGCGCTGCCAGCCTCTGGACGCGTCCGCCTTCCTGGTCAACGAGGATTGGCGCATCGCGCCCCAACGCCGCCCGGATTTCCGTTGTCAGCCGCGAGACCTGGGCCGGAGAGTCGACGTTGCGTCGGAACAGAATGGCGCCCCAGGGCGCCGCGTCGCGCAGAAAGGCGCGCTCGTCGGCGTCAAGCGAAGTTCCTTTAACGCCGCAGATGAAAGCGCGCATATCTTCTCCATCGGCTCCGCGCCGGGCGCCGTCCCGAACCTACTCGCGCGGGCTTCAGTTTCCGGCGACGAAACAGGCGCCGCCGCCGGCTTTCACGCGCCCGCAAATCGATTCGGCGGCGTCTTTCGCGAGACCGGCGATGCGGACGCGGAAAACCTTTTTCTCGCCGATCGTCGCAGCCTTGATGGAAAGCTTCCGCCCACCAAGCGCCGCGCCGTATTTATCCGAGACCGTCTTGATGAGCGCGCGGGCTTCGGCCTCGCTGCCTGCGGCGCCAAACTGCACGGCGTAGGCGCCGGCTGCGGCGGATGACGACGCAGGGGCGGGCGCTGACGCCGTCTGCGTGGGCGCAGGCGCCGCTTTCGCGGCCGGGCGCGCGGGCGCAGGCGTCGGCGCAGCGGGCGGCGGCGCAGCGGCTCGCGTGGTTGGTTCCGACGCGGGCGCAGTCTGGCGGATGGCGGGCGGCGCCTCGGGCCGCACGGCGACGGTCTTCACCCGGCGCGGCTGCGTGACAGATGTGGGCGGCGGTTCGTGCGGCGCTTCAACCGGGCCGGCGCCAATCTGGAGCACATCCTGCGGAACCGAGGGATCGACGGCCTGTTCCTGGCGGGTGACGATCTGTCGGACGGGCGCGGATTCCTTGCGATCAAGAACTGCGGTGCCACCGGGACCCGGGGCCTCTTTGCCCGTTTCGGCAGAAGGCTGGATCTTGAGCGGACCCTCCGGCGGCGGGATCAGGGCAATTTCGCGCGAGCCGCCGCCCATCCGATGGGTGACGCCCCAGCCAACGCTAACGACCGCCAAGACAGAGATCGCAGCGATCGCGTGCCAGGGTTTCAGCCGTCCGCCGATAGCGGAGAGGCCGCGCGATGGCGCGGGCGCGGAGGGCGGCGCCTCTTCGTAGGCGTAATCATAGGCGTCTGTCTCCGGCCAGCCGGTTTCCGCCTCGCCGTAGGTGGGTTCGGCATAGTCCGGATAGTCGCCGGGGTGGGCTACGGCGTCACCATAGCCGCGTTCCCGCATTGAGGGCTCGCGGGCTCTGGCGTCGTCGTAACCGCCGATAGCCGGCGCATAGGGATCGTCGTCGACCGCGCCGGCGTAATCCGCTTCCGTCGGATAGTCGGCCGAATAGGAACCGCGAAGGTCCGCAGCGTCCGCGTAATGAGTCTCTGTGTGGTCTGTATCAATATCCGTTGCGTGTCGCGTCCACGCCATGGGCGGCGCGATTGGCGGCGGAGCGCGCTCCGCACGGCTCCCCGCGGCGACCATGGGGGGCGACGGATAGGCGCGGGCGGCCGCCGCTGCGACCGCCGGATGGTGCGCGATCGGCGGCTCCGGCGGATGGACCGCGCCGGCCCCCGGCGCATTCAGGCGATCGCCACGGATAACTCTGGCGAGTTCCTCAAGCGGATCTGTTTTTTCGCTGTCCGGCGACGTGCGCGCCGCTCCCGGGTTCACATTGGATCTGCCTACGCCGACGCGCAGACGTCGCTCGAATTCGTCCAGTTCGATGGCGGGACCTCTGACGGCGGATTCGCGCATGATGTTCCTCGCATGATCTGCCGCGCCGGTTCTGCGGCGCCACTTTACGCCGGCGGGACGCGGCTCAGCGCATTTCTCTCGGCGCGCTCACGCCGAGAACGCCAAGTCCCGAGTCGATGACGGCGATCAGACCTGAGATCATCGCCACCCTGGACAAAGTCAACTCTCGCGCGTCTGGCTTAACAAAGCGTAATTCCGGATGATCTTTGCCACGATTCCAATGCGCATGGAACGCGCCCGCGATTTCATGGAGGAAGAACGCCAGCCGATGCGGCTCATGCGCCGCCGCCGCCGCCTCGATCGCGCGCGGGTATTGCGCGAGCATGCGCACAAGCGCTCTTTCGCCCTCGTCTTCGAGGAGGTGGAGGGGCGCCGCCGCCAGCGCAAGAGGCGACAGGTCGAGATCCGGAAAGGCGGCCTGCGCCTGACGCAGCACAGAGGAGGCGCGCGCATACGCATATTGCACGTAGAAAACCGGGTTGTCCTTCGACTGCTCGATAACCCGCGCAAGATCGAAATCGAGCGTCGCGTCATTCTTGCGATAGAGCATCATGAAGCGCACGGCATCCACGCCAACCTCGTCGACGACCTCGCGCAAGGTGACGAAATCGCCGGCGCGCTTCGACATTTTCACCGGTTCGCCGTTCCGCATGAGACGCACAAGCTGGCACAGCTTCACGTCGAGCGTGGCCTTGCCGTCGGAGAGCGCCGCTACGGCGGCGGTCATGCGTTTCACATAGCCGCCATGATCCGCGCCCCAGACGTCGACGAGCGTATCGAAGCCGCGATCGATCTTGTCCTTGTGATAGGCGATGTCGGCGGCGAAATAGGTCGGCGCGCCGTCGGCCTTGCGCAGCGCGCGGTCGACATCGTCGCCAAAGTCGGTCGAACGGAAGAGGGTCTGCTCGCGATCTTCCCAGTCATCCGGCAACTGACCCTTCGGCGGCGGCAATCGGCCCTCATAAACGAGGCCCTTGTCGCGGAGCCAGTCGATGGCGGCGTCTATCGGGGACGCGCCATTGGCGGCTGTGTGCAGCGTGCGCTCGGAGAAGAAAACCTCGTGTCGGATATTGAGCGCAGCGAGATCAGCGCGGATCATCTCCATCATGGCGTCGATGGCGACGTTGCGGACAATTGCGAGCGCGTCGGGCGACGGCATGTCGAGCAGCGTCCGGCCATGTGCGCGCGCGAGCGTTTCGCCGACCGGTTTAAGGTAGTCGCCGGGATAGAGCCCTTCGGGTATCGAAACCGTCTCGCCCAGCGCCTCGCGGTAGCGCAACAGCGCTGATCGGGCGAGCACGTCGATCTGCGCGCCGGCGTCGTTGATGTAATATTCGCGCGTGACCGCCGAGCCGGCGAAGGCGAGGAGATTGGCGAGCGCATCGCCGAAAACGGCGCCGCGGCCGTGGCCGACATGCATCGGCCCGGTCGGGTTGGCTGAGACATATTCGACATTCACCTTGTCGCCGGACACGCCGGCGCGTCCGCCCGGGCGGCGCCCGAAATTCGTCGGATCGCGCAGGATGGCCTGCAGAACGTCCGCATAGAGCGCGGGATCGAGCCGGATATTGATGAAGCCGGGCCCGGCGACTTCGGCGCTGGCCACGCCCGCGCCGGCGCCAAGCGCGGCGCAGATGGCCTCGGCGAAGGCGCGCGGGGCGCCGAAACCGGCTTTCGCCTCCTTTGCGAAAACCATGGCCGCATTCGAGGCGAGATCGCCCAGCGCGGCGTCTTTCGGCGGTTCGACGACGAAACGGGACGGATCGATGGCCGGCAGGCGGCCATCCCGGCCGAAGCCCGCCAGAATTTCGGCAATGCGGTCGTGAAAAATCTCGAAAAGGTTCATGTGGCTCCGGTCCGCGCCCTATGGCTCGCGGAGCGCTTTAGCAGCTTGCCCTGAGGAAATCATCCGCGCCGGGGCGTTTCAACGCCGGCGAGCCGGTCGACCTCGCCCAGCGCATAACGATCCGTCATGCCCGCGATTTAGTGGGCGACCGCCACGGCCCGGGCGGCCTCGTCGCGACCCATCGCCTCGGCGGGCCATTCCGGCGGCATAAGCGACGGATCGTCAAAAAAGGCCGGAAACAGGCGCGAAATCGCCGCCCGCGCCTGCGTCCAGACTCCCATCACCCGCGCGTGCCGATACATGTTCGCGAAGAGGAAACGCTTGATGTCGCGTTCGGCTGAAGCCATTTCCGGCGAAAGCGCCACGACCGGACCGCCGGCGCGACGCACCGCCGCCGCATTCCCGGGGGCGAGCCGACCGAGATTGGCCTGCGAGGTGCGGATCGCATCCTCGACGAAGCCGGTAATCACCCGTCGCACGAGTTCGTGAATGACGCGCGGCCGCTCAAGTCCCGGATAATGCGAGTCGATCTGCGCGCGCAGGGCTGCGACATGCGGCGAAGCGGCCGCGATGTCGTCCAGCGTGAAAAGGCCGGCGCGCAGCCCATCGTCGATATCATGGCCGATGTAGGCGATGTCGTCCGCCCGCGCCGCCGCCTGGGCTTCGACGCCGGCGAAGGTTTCCAGTCCGAGCGGAAAGATCGCATCGAATTCGGCGACAAAGCGGGCGAGGGGGCGCATGGCGTCCCGACCGCGCAAAGGTCCGTTATGCTTGACGATCCCTTCAAGCGTCTCCCACGTCAGATCGAGTCCGTCATAGCCCGCGTAGCGGCGTTCAAGCACCGTCACGACGCGCAACGCCTGCGCGTTGTGATCGAAACCGCCAAAGGGCGCCATGCAGGCTTCCAGCGCCTCCTCGCCGGCGTGGCCGAACGGCGTATGGCCGAGATCGTGGGCGAGCGCGACCGCTTCAGCCAGATCCTCATCGACGCGCAGCGCCCGCGCCAGCGCCCGCGCAATCTGCCCAACCTCGATCGAATGGGTCAGACGCGTGCGGAAATGATCGCCGTCCAGCGGCACGAAGACCTGGGTCTTGTGCGCCAACCGCCGGAAGGCTGTCGAATGGATGATCCGGTCGCGATCGCGCTGGAATTCACTGCGCGTCGGGGAGGGCGATTCAGGATACAGACGCCCGCGCGATTGCGCCGCGTCGCAGGCATAGGGCGCGAGGGGCAGGCGTTGCGCCACGAGGGCTCCTGTCGTTGAAAGAACGGCCCGATCAGCCTATGATCCGCCGATAGACCCTAAAGCGTCTTTGCGGCAAGCTGTTTACAGGGAGGCGACATGGGCATGGAAGGCGAAATGGGCGTTGCGCTCACTGCGGAGGCGACAAAACGCATCGCCGAGCTGCTCGCCGGGGAAGCGCCGGGCTCGGTCTTTCGCGTTTCGGTCGAAGGCGGCGGTTGCTCCGGGTTCCAGTATCAATTCGCCATTTCGCCGGCGCCCGAGCGTGACGATCGTATGATCGTGCGCGATGGCGCAAGGGTGGCGATCGACCCATCCTCGATCGGCTTTCTGCTCGGCGCCCGGATTGATTTCGTCGACGATCTGATGGGGCAGTCTTTCCGCGTCGAGAACCCCAACGCGACCGCTTCCTGCGGCTGCGGAACCAGTTTTTCGATCTGATTCCGGCGCAACGGCGCCGCGCCTGACGGAGAGCCGCCGTGGAGTCGCTGTTCATCGGCCACGCCTATATCGACGTCACCATGCTGGCTGACCGCATTCCGACGGGCGATGAAAAGGCGGTCGCGAAGGATTACGCCGTCAGCTTCGGCGGCAATGCGGTGACGGCGGGTTTCGCCTGCGCGAAACTTGGCCATCCGGTCGATCTGCTCACCAGCGTCGCGCGTGACTGGCTTGGGCATATGTTTGTCGATATGGCGCATGCCTATGGCGTGCGGGTGCATCCCCGCCGCGTGGCGCGCTCCTCGCTGTCTTTCGTCTTTCCGAAAGACTCGCGCCGCGCGATCCTCCGCGCCCGCGACGACGCCTATCTCGATCCTGTTCCGAATCTGTCGATCCGCAATCTGCGGCTTCTGCACCTCGACGGCCACATGGGCGACGCCGCGCTCCACTACGCCCGCGCGGCGCGCGCCGCCGGCGCCCTCGTATCGCTCGATGGCGGCGCATTGCGTCCAGGCATTGAGGACCTGTGCCAATTCGTCGACGTGGCGGTCGTCTCCGAGCGCTTGTGCGAACAGCTTGGTCTCAATGAAAACGGCATGCTCGACTGGCTGAAGGCGAAGGGCTGCCGGATCGGCGCTGTCACAATCGGGGCGCGGGGAATCGTCTGGTACGACGAATCCGGGTTTGTGCGTCATACGCCGGCGTTGGCGACGCCGCGCGAAAGAGTGATCGACACCTCGGGCGCGGGCGATGTCTTCCACGGCGCCTATTGCGCCTCCTGGCTGGAGCGGCCCGACGCGTCCTGGGAGACGCATTTTCGCTTCGCGCGCGCCGCTTCCGCTCATAAAATCCAGCATCTGGGCAATGAAGCCGGCCTGCCGACGCATGACGACGTCGCGCGCGCAGCGGCCGAATTTCCCGAGGGCGAAAGCCGGACGCCGGTCGGATAGGGACGACAGCCGGCCCCGCCGGATCGTTTTGGCCGCGCGCGCCGGCGGGGCGTTTGACGGGGCTTGGCAAATCGGCCGGGGAGGGCTATACGCCCCTTCGCGTTCCCCGATAGCTCAGCTGGTAGAGCACGCGACTGTTAATCGCTAGGTCGTAGGTTCGAGTCCTACTCGGGGAGCCATTCCAAGATTTTGAAATAAATTTCAATTGGATCAGGGCGTGCCTGCTTCGCGTCGCGCGATCGTTACAGCGCGACAGTATTTTCAAGGGCGTTCCGTTTACCGGCAGCCCGATTGTTTTGTCCGTCGGATCAAAAACGCGCATCGCCGCCACTTGCCTCGCGGATCGGCAGATCGCGGTTGGACGCAAAAGCCCATTTGAAAGATCGGAACGAAACTATCCGCCGTCAT
>CAZJAY010000058.1:0-7361 GCA_964543915.1 uncultured Methylocystis sp.
TATCTGGCAATCAACTGCTCGCCGGCGGCGTCGGCACGTTGGCCTTCGGCTCCGTGATGTATCTGCTGCGCGCGGCGCCGGCGCAAATTTTTGCCTTCGTGGAAAATTTGCTTTTGATCAGGCTCTCCGTCGAAAGTCTCGCCAATGAATATTCCGACGTTGACGCTTTCGTCGAAAGCTTGCGCTTCGATATTTCCGGTCGATCGCTCGAACTTCGGGATGGCGCTGTCAGGACAGGTTTTGGCCGTGGCTGGGGACGCTATGACGGAGTCGTTTTCGGCTATGAAAAGAAGCGATCCGGCAACCAGCTTGCGCCCTTTGAAACCATTGTCATTTCTTTCCTGACGCGGGATCGCGGCATTATCGGTCGTTTCATGCGCGATTGTCGCCCCGAAGCGCACAGGAACTCGATTTACGTTTCCGGATGGACGGCTGGCGGATTTGGCGGCGGCGTGCGTCGACGTAAACGCGCGCTCGAGACCGTATTTGTCGACGAGGCGGTAAAGAGGCGACTCGTCGACAGGATGCAATGGTTTCTGGGCGCGGAAGCGTGGCACGCCGCGCGTGGGGTGCCCTGGAAATTCGGCGTCGTTCTCCACGGCCCGCCTGGCACGGGCAAGACGAGCCTCATTCATGCGCTGGCTTCCGAGTTCGGGTTCAACATCAAATATATCAAATCGCTGCAAGGACTTGGCGCAGCGTTTATGACGGGCGCGAAGGACGATCTGTTCGTGATCGAGGACATTGACGCGATGGCTGCTGGCCTAAATCGCGTCGCGCCGCAACACACGACCGAACGCGGCGGTCCCGATATATCGGTCGCCGCTTGCGGCGGTCTTCACGAAGTCCTGAACGCGATGGACGGGATGCAGACGCCCGACGGGCTCAAATTTATCGTGACGACGAATCACATCGAGCGGCTCGACCCCGCAATTCTTCGGCCCGGTGGGATCGATGAAGCAATTATGGTCGGGCCGCTTTCGTGAGAAAGCGCGCGCCGGATGTTCAGGGCCTTCTACGGTCGCGACGGGATCAACGACTATACGCCGCATACCGGGGCCGAACTCCAGTCGATTTTTTCGACGCTGGACGCGCGCGAGGCGGAAGAATTTCTTGCCCGCAACGTCACCGCCGCGTCCGCTATCGTCGGCGTGGAGACCGCAAGCGATGCGGGCGCGTCACGCGTCGCCGCCTGAGGCGCGCGCCCATCCGCCGCCAGACGCCATCGACAGGTCGGCGACATCCGCAAGCCTGTAGTGCCCCGCCGTGGCGTGCGAAACTGTCGACATCCGATAATCGCGCCACGCATTAAGAAGCGGCAGGATGTTGATTTTGCTGATTTACGCCTGCATCCTGCAGGACATCGGGAATGGCTTCTTCAGCGCCGCCTCCGAACAGACTACGGCCCGAAACGCTTTGCTCTGCGTCGGCAGCGTGCGTGCGGCAAGGGTCGCCGGGCTCCAACGGCGCAATGCGCTTTATTTCATGCAGCAGCGCGCTTGAATAACGTCGTGGCGAACATTTCTGCATTATTGCGAACGATGTGCGCTCAAACTTGCGTGCGTCGGAAATAAAATGCGCAACGCGCGCTTCGCGCCTACAGCTTAGCCTCTTCTATGGGGAGCGGCGGCGGAAAACTCAGCGGCGCTTCATCTTCCGGCAAGGTTTCGTTTTCGATCACGTAGAGGATTGTCTCAACAGCAACCGTGACCGGCGGTCCGCCATTGCAAATGTTCATGACCGGCTTGCCAAGCGAGTCGCTTTTTCCGGTCCAACCGGCGTTATCAGTTCCGTTTTTACGGTGCGAGTCTATCCATGCGACGACCGCCGCACGATAATTTTGGTCTCGAACAATTCTCGTCAGTGCCGCCTCAACAACGGGACGCATCGAACCTCGAATTGACAAAACGATATTACGCCGTCGGCGCGCACGCCGGAGAAGGTGGGCGCCGACAGCCGTTTGCGGGTGTCGGCTCGTCGCATAGCCTCTATTTTTTGTCTGCTGGCTTGTACCACGGCACGAAAAATCCAAAGATGCCGGAGAGGACCGCGAATGTGACGGTCGTCGCAATAATGATCGGGAGTTCGGACGTGCCCCACCAGGCGAGGATGGCCCCGAGTACCGCCCCTGCGCCGCCGCAGATCAGCACGCTCGGCGTCAATTCCATGTCAAAACCGACCATGCCTTCGTATTTATCAGTTTTTTTACCGAAGTTATCGTCACTCATCGCCGTAATTCCTTTTCTGTCGTCGCCCGGCACACCTAGTTCATAGTTAGCGCACCGTTTTCTGCGATCCAGCGTTCCGGCTTTGCATTTGGCGTTCATGCGTGCGCGAGTCCTCGCCGGAGACGCATCGCGACCGGGTTCGTTGACGCGGCCACCCGTAAAAACAGAAGGCTGCCGGGGCTCCTTTTTGCTGACGGTAATTTCGCGAGGGCGATTACCCTCGCGAGCGATCAACATCGTCAATGCTTCAAGCAATTTTAAAACATTGTTTTAGATGTAGTTTCGCGGACTTAAAGGAAGGTTTTCGCTGGGGCGATTTTTCCTGCGGCGCGCCGGACCGGTTTCTTTCTACGAGCTTCCGCCCGCTTCGCCGCAATCATGCGGTCGATCATAAAAGAGAGACTCCCTGAAGCGGAGCGTGTCGTTCAGTGGGTGACCTTTTTGGTCCGGTATCGACGGCCGGGCTTCGTCCGCGTCTTGCCAGCCTTCGCTTTAGGCTTTTGTTCCTCAGCTTTTGAGATTTTCCCAGGTTTCTCCGCCTTCTCCGTCTTCGCTACGTTCTCCGGGTTGCACGCCTCGTGGACCACAACCGTCTGCGGGGGCGGGGGCGGTTCGCATTTTTCACGGATGACCACAGGCTCCGCCGGCGGGACCGTCGGCGGCTTCAGGACATAGGCCGTTGCAACCTTCCGATCGACAACGTGGATCCGGCAATCTTCCCGTGGCGCGGGATCGGGCGTCATGAACACCATGAAAACCGCGCCAAGAATCGCGCCGCAGACCGTCAGTATCAATGGCTCCAGATCGCCCATCGTCCATTCTCATTCTTTCCGCCCTTCGCCCCCCGTGGAGCGCGCCAGAGGGGGGAGCCGCGCGAAAGCTTCAACCATCCGATAGTATAGACTTGTTCCGCCCTCGAAAATCCAATCCGTCGAAATACGGTTGCCGCCTCCCCGGGGCGCAAGATTTTCGCTTCCGGACCGCTGGCGCTGTCCCCCGGGCGATGGCACACTCGGCTGGACGGGGTCAGCGCATGCGCCGACTTCGCCGCGCCGGAACGGTCCGGGGCGACAGGGGGTAAACGTAATGGGCAGTCGAGGAAAGGCTTTTCTTGCCGGCGCGGCGCTGGCCTTCGCGCTCCTGGCCGCCGCTGCGGCAAGGGGCGATGAGGACCCATTCGACACCGACCCGATGGACGCGCGGGCCGCGACCCTGAAGAATGGCGACAGTGAGAGCGTCGTGCTGCGCAAGATGGCGCAACGCGCCGACCGCGTCGAAGAAACGCGTTGTATGTGGAACAGCGTGCCCTGTCTTGTTTATGAGTTCGATAATCCCCACCGGGCATTGCTCGTGTATTTCACGCGTTCGCAAGACGGCCGCGGCCCGTGGCTCATGGGCGGCAGCGTCATGGAGAATGTCTGGAATCCGTGAGTCGGAAAACAGCGGCGGGGAAACGCGTCGCGCATTTTCTTTTTGTGACCGCTGTTCCTCGCGTTATTTGGCGACGATTATCGTCGTGCTTTCGTCAATTTTGCGCGGATGACTTTCCGCGCTTCGACTCGCGGGATTTCGCCAGGTTCCGACGGCATTGGATCAATCAGTCCGGGGACTTCGTCTCCCGTGATAGACTCGGACAGATCCCTGAAATATCATCCGAAAGAGTCAAGATGTGATGATGCGCGGTTTGCGGGCGGCGGCAGGATTCTCATGGGCGCGCTGGAGGAAAGCCGGCGCGCAGGCGTCGAGAGCCTATGGACCCGAAGTGCGTCAATCGCCTTGTAAAATCGGGAGCAAACGCATGACGACAGCGGTATGGGCGAAAAAATTTCCAGGCCTCGTCCTCTTCGCCTGCATGACCCTCATGGCGCCCGGGGCGGGAGCCGAGGAACAACTCATTCTGAAGACGCCAAAAGACATCGTCTTCACCGATACGGGAAAGGGCGTCGAGACCACGGTGCTCTATGGCGATCCGGCGAAGCCCGGCCTGTATGTGCTGAGGCTGCGGCTGCCGCCCGGGGCTCGGGTGGCGCCGCATGTCCACCCCGGTGAAGTGCGTACGATGACAGTGCTGTCGGGCACGCTTTATTTTGGTTTCGGCAAAGAGTGGGACGAAACGAAGCTGGTCGCCTATCCGCCGGGAACATTTTTCACCGAACTGCCATCGACGCCGCATTTTGTCGCGGCGCGAGATGGCGAGGTGATTTTCCAGGCGAGCGGGATCGGGCCGAGCGGCATGATCGACGCGCATTGATGTCGATCGCGAGGGCGCCGGGCGATGGGGGCGAGCGCAGCGGCGCTTCGTGGCTAAATGACTTCGACGGTCTGCCGACGCTTGATCCTTTATCGAAACAGATCATTCTGGATCATGCTGTCCGTAAACAGATCCCGAAGGGAACGGTGATTTTTCGCCCAGGGGACGCCTGCGCAAATTTCCCTTTTGTGGTCGCGGGCTCGATCCGCGTGCAGCGGCTTGCGGAAAACGGAAAGGAGTTCGTTCTCTATCGGGTTTCGGCCGGCGAAACCTGTATACTGACGACCGCCGCGCTTCTTGCAGAGGACTGCTACGCCGTCGAAGGCGTCGCCGAAACCGATGTTCTCATGCACATTCTCTCAGCGGACTGCTTCAACGGCCTGATGGGCGACTCGAAGAATTTTCGCTCGATCGTCTTTGATGGTTACGGCAGAAGAATTGCAGCGCTGATGGCGCGGATAGAGGAAATCGTCTGCGTGCCAATCGGCGTGCGGCTCGCGGAACGGCTGCTCGAACTCGGGGCGGCGAGCAATCTGATCATCGTCACCCAGCAGTCCCTTGCCGCTGATCTTGCCACCGCGCGCGAGGTGGTCGGCAGAATGCTCAAGCAATTTGAAACGGAAGGCTGGATCCGGTTGGGACGCGGCGAAATCGAGCTTCTCGACCGGCGGGGTCTGATGACGCTCGTGCAGACAAAAAAAGTTTGAGACGATAGCCGATCGGGGCCGATCCGCCTCATAGCCATGTCGTGCGCAAGGGCGCGCGGACCGCCGGAGCTGCGGGCTCTTTCGGGTAGCCCACGATAATCGGCGCGAACGCCCGCTCGCCGGGGGACAGGCCGATTCGCGCGCGTCCTTCCGCCGTTTCCAGAAAGGGCTGACATAATCCGATCCAGCAGGCGCCCAGACCCTCCGCAGCAGCGGCGAGCATCAGATTCTGTCCGGCGAGCGCGCAGTCCGTCTCCAGCCAGGGGCCCGTCGGCTCGGCTGAAATCAGGATCAGCGCGGGCGCATGGTAGAAAATATGAAAATCCGGATCGGCAAGTTTCCCGTAGAGCGCCTCCGGCAGATCAATCGGCCGGTTTCGCGTAATGAAAAGCTTCGCCTCGACAGAAATTTCGTTCAGTAGCGCTTTGTCGGTAACCACCGTGAAGCGCCACGCCTGCCGATTGAAGGCGCAAGGCGCCTGCTGCGCTGCGCCAATGAGTTTTTCAAGTTTTGTCCGGGATGGCGTCTCTTCACGATAGCTGCGCGTTGAGCGCCGCTGACAGATCGCGTCGAAAATATCCATCGATGCGCCTCGCAGGATCGGCCAACAGGCGAAAACAGAAAAACCGACGACCAGCCCGACCCCTTCGCCCGATGGTCTTGCCGGCTTCAGACGGAACGAAGGCGCCTCAATAGGGCGCCGTCGTCGGGCATTCGGCGGGCGAGCTGCAGCGGGTCTTGTAGGCGTAGGGGATCATGGCGGCGAGAAAGATCAACAGACCGATGGCAATGATAATCGCGCGATAATTCATGACGGCTTATTCCCGTATCAGCGATCCGCCCGGGCCGCAGGACAGGCGGGAAAGAAAGAAGCGGCCGGATGACGTAGCAGCTTTAGGACAAGGCCCCGGCAGCTGGCAATATGGTCTCAACAGACGGTCTCCTCCTGATGCGCCCCGCGGCTGTGGCCCGCGCGCATCAGGAGGCTGTCACACTAGTTGAATGCGAGCTGGAACCGGGTGATCGCACGGTCGACCCACGCCGCCGGCTCGTAGCAGAAGCCATTGGTCGCAACCGGCGCCTCGCGGCATAATGCCGGATCCGTCACATGATTGAAGCCGGATTTTTTCATGCAGCCGATGATCTGCGCGCCGATCACATCGGGGAATTTTCCGCGCGCCGCCGGGTTGGTCGATTCGCTCTCAAGCTCGCAGAGCGAGGTCTGCGCAAGTTGTCCCTTCAGAAAGGCGGTGTTGCTGCTGCCGGTGAAATGCACGCCGATCCCGGCGACAAACATAACAGCCGCCGCGGCAAAGATCAGTCCCTGTGCGAGACGCGATCGGCTTTCAATCAATACCGGTTGGCTCTGCATGAAACCGATGCCGCCTCCAACGATCATCGTCGATCCGAGGGCGAACAGGGTGACCATCATGATTGCTGTAAATGTTGGCGTCATCAGCGGTCTCTCTTCAAGCGGCGGCGCCCGCAGGACATATGATCAGGAAGATCTCCACGCGCGCATTCACCGCGTCGCCTGGCGACCCGGACGCCATTCCGGGGTCATCACAGTCTCCATGCGCCTTTGGGCCGTGTCCGTGACTTTGTCCTATTGCCAAAAAAGAATTTCCCCGCGATCGTGCAACGTGACTTTGTCACAAAGCCATCGGATCGCGCCCGACGCGCCAGCGCCAACCTACCGCCCGTGAAGCGCGCGCCGTATTTGTGCGAAAAGCGCAATGAGGGCGTCCGGCTTGCTCCACGCGAGCACGATGGTCTGATAATCGGATTGTCGCTGGCCCGGTTGAATTAATTTTCGTATCACTTGGTCAATATGAGTATCATATATTCGGGTTGGCTCATTAATTTTTGGAGCGCTTTACGCTCCACTGCGTGAGGGAATCACCCGCAAGTTCCACGTTATCAGCCGCAAACGTCAAATTCTTCCTGAAGTTCTGGGGAAGGTCCCCCGCGCATATGAGTCGAGAGCGAAGACAGGCAAGTCGACGGGTAGCATGCTTGACAAGCAATCCCACCTCGGCGTTGAACATCAAAAAAATTGCAACCTGTTGTTGCCAATCGTCGGCGGTATGAAATCATTTTCTGTAACCACGACATCGGCGGCAGGCGAGGAGCTTTCCGTTTATGATCGAAAAAATAAGGAACGGGGTTCAGGAT
>CAZJAY010000059.1:0-7314 GCA_964543915.1 uncultured Methylocystis sp.
GCTCTTCACGTCCGCTCCGGCTTCCTGATGACGCACCCGGGATCATTAACGCTACCATGAAAAGCGCGGGAAATCCGATCGGCGTCCGTCCTGCGCCGGTTTAACCTGTGATCCGGCCTGGCTTGCCGGGGCGCCAAACGGGTCTCGTCATCCGGGACCGGAACGCCTATTTCTCCCGTGACAAATTGCGACGATCTAAATCCGGGGGCGCGGAAGGATGAGGAAGGCGATTTCTTTTCTGCAAAAAACGATACGTGCCCTGCTGACTCTTGTGTTTGTTCCATCGCTCGCCGGCGCGGACGAGCATGCGGCGACTGGCGACGCTTTCGGAGATTGGCGAACCGACCGGCCCGGCCTCTGGCGCAGCCTTGCGCCGGGCGACCTGCCGCCCCCGGACCCCGAAAACGCGCGGACTTTGGAGACTGAAATCGCGCCGCTGTCTGAAAACGACAGACCTCGCGCGCCGGAAGGTTTCCGGGTCGAACTTTTCGCAACCGGTCTCGCCGGTCCGCGCTCCCTGCGCATCGCGCCGAATGGGGATGTCTTTGTCGTCGAGTCGGAAGCGGGCGCCATACGCGTGCTCGCGCCGCCGCAGGGAACGGACGGCACACGAAACGCAGCCGCCACGCATGACGTCTTTGCCGCCGGCCTCGACAAACCTTCGGGTCTGGCTTTCTATCCGCCTGGTCCGACGCCTGAATATCTTTACGTGTCGACCGAGACCCGGATCGTTCGGTTTCCGTGGCGAAGCGGCGATCGGCACGCGCGCGCACCGGCCGAGATCATCGTCGACGGCCTGCCGAAAGGTGGGCACAGCACACGGGACATTGCCTTTTCGCGCGACGGCAAGACGCTCTATGTCGCCATCGGATCGAAGACAAACGTCGCAGAAGGGCATGCGGCGCCGTCGCCGGCGGAAGTCGCAGCGCTTGAAACCCGCGCCGGCGTGGGCGCGAGCGGCGGCCCGGAGAAAGATCGCGCAGTCGTGCTCGCCTTTGATCCGACGGGGGGAAACAAACGCAGCTATGCGACGGGCTTACGCAATTGCGCGGCGCTCGGACTGCGCACGGCCAGCGATGAACTCTGGTGCGTTGTCAATGAGCGCGATCTTCTGGGCGACAATCTGCCGCCCGATTATGCGACCGCCGTCCACGAAGGCGGCTTTTACGGCTGGCCCTGGTATTACATCGGGAATCACCCCGACCCGCGCCATGCAGGCGCGCGGCCCGACCTTGCAGGGCGGGTCACGACGCCGGACGTGTTGCTGACGCCGCATGGGGCGCCGGTGAGCCTTGTCTTTTACGATGGCCCGCAATTTCCGGTCGCCTATCGCGGGGACGCCTTTGTGGCGCTGCACGGCTCCTGGAATCGCGCGCAAAAGACAGGCTACAAGGTCGTCCGTCTGAAATTTCGTGACGGGAAACCGACCGGCGCATTCGAGGATTTCCTCGTCGGCTTCGTTCTGGACACGCGACGCGTGTCGGGTCGTCCCTCCGCACTTGCTGTGGCGCCGGACGGCGCGCTACTCGTCGGCGACGATGGCGCTGGCGCCGTCTGGCGCGTTTCCTTCGCAGGAAAATGATGCGAAACCGGGAAGGAGAAATGATTCAGACGCGACAGGGGCGTTGACGCCTTCGCGGGCATGGTTGGGACGAATCCTGGAGACGGGCGTGCGGGCGATCGGCGATATTCTGGCCTGGGGGGCGTTTTACGCGCTGGCGGCGCTGGCGATTTTGTTCCTGCTGGGCGAGAAACGGCGCGCGGACTCGCCGCCGGCGGCTGAGCCTTCCGCCGCTGTCGAAGCGCCGCCCACCGTTGGGGCGCAGGAACCGGCGGCGGCGCCTGCGCCGTCCGATCCCCCCGCGCCGGTCGCCTGCCAGTTCGGCAAGCGCGGCGGCGGCGGCGATTGCGTCGCGGCGCCGCCCGCCCCGCCACGCGCCGTGCGCCCGGTCCGGGTTCCGCCGCCGTAGAGGCGGTCGTCGGTTGAACGCCAGATGGCGCAGTCAGATCGTGACGCGGGCGCCCAGCTCGACGGCGCGCTCGACCGGGATCGCGAAAAAGTCCGTCGCATTGGCCGACTGGCGCGTCAGCGCGACATAAAGCTTGTCCTGCCACGGCGGCATTGCGGACATCGGGCTTTCCTGAACCGTGCGTCGACCGAGGAAGAAACTGGTTTTCATGATATCGTATTTATGTCCGGCCCGACGCATGGCCGCCAACGCCACGGGCACGCGAGGACTTTCCATATATCCGAAGTGAAGGGTGGCGCGGGCGAAATCGTCGGATAGCTGCTCATATTCGAAACGGTTGGCCGTAGAGACTCGCGGTTTGTTTTCCGTCTTCACGCATATGATCAGCACGCGTTCGTGCAAAACCTTGTTGTGTTTGATGTTGTGCATCAAGGCGACGGGCGCGCGACCAGGGTCGGCGGTCAGAAAGACGGCGGTGCCTGGCACCCTTACCGGGCTGGATTTCTGGAGCATGGAGATCAGGTCGTCGATCGGGATCGAGTCCTTGTGCATTTTCTCCGAAAGCAGACGCGAGCCCCGGACCCACGTCCACATGACGATCATCGAACAGGCGCCAAGCGCCAGCGGCACCCAGCCGCCTTCGAGAACCTTGAGAAGATTCGCGGCGAGGAAGGCGAGATCGACGAGCAGAAACAACCCGATGAAAAGGAGCGTCGCTGGCAGCGACCAGAGCCAGCGATATCGCACCACCACAAAAGCCAGCGCAGTCGTGACAACCATTGTTCCCGTCACCGAGATGCCATAGGCCGTTGCAAGCGCCGACGAGTTCCGGAAGACGATGATCAGAAGGAGAACGCCGACGAGCAGCAGCCGGTTCACGCGCCCGATATAGATCTGCCCTTCCTGCTCGGCCGACGTGTGGGTGATTTCCAGTCGCGGCAGGAGGCCAAGCTGGATCGCCTGGCGCACAAGAGAGAAAGCGCCGGTGATGACGGCCTGACTGGCGATGATGGTCGCTGCGGTCGAAAGGATTACCAGCGGCAGCAACCCCCATTCGGGCGCGAGATTGAAGAACGGATTATTCACCGCTTCCGGTCTGGAGAGAATGAGCGCGCCCTGGCCATAATAATTGAGCAGCAACGCAGGCAACACAAAGGCGATCCAGGCGATCCGGATCGGCTGACGCCCGAAGTGGCCCATATCTGCGTAAAGCGCCTCGGCGCCTGTCACGCCGAGAAAGACCGAGCCAAGAATGACGATGCCCAGCCAACCATTGCTTAAGAGGAAAGTCAGGCCATTCAGCGGATTGAAAGCGGTCAGAACCTGCGGCGCATCGGGGATCCGGATCGCGCCCAAAACGCCTATCGTCAGGAAGAAGAGAATCATAATCGGCCCGAAAAGCGCCGCCACGCGCGCGGTGCCCTGCTTTTGGGCCCAGAACAGCGTAACCAGAATAACGAGCGCAAGCGGAATGATATACGCGTCCAGCCGGTTGGTGACGAGCTGTAGCCCCTCCAGCGCGGATAGCACCGATACCGCCGGGGTTATGATCGCGTCGCCGGAAAAAGCGCCGCGCCCCCCGCCCCGAGCAAAAAGACATAGAGGCCGTTCTGCCCCAGGGCGCCCTGCGCAAGCGCCATCAGCGACAGGATGCCGCCTTCGCCACGATTATCAGCGCGGGTCAGGAAAAGGACGTATTTAAGCGTCACCGTGAATATCAACGCGAAGGTCAGCAGCGATATTGCGCCGATGACCGCCTCCTGCGTCAGCGCATCCGCCTTGACGCTATGCGACAACGACTCTTTCAGCGCGTAGAGCGGGCTTGTCCCGATATCGCCGAAAACAACGCCGATCGACCCCATGACCAGCGTCGCAAGATTCGATTTTCCGTGGCCGGGGTGTTCCGGATCATGTCCGCCAGCAACGGAGGAGGACCCATCTGCGAGATGGGCGCTCGACACGGGGGCGTTATTCGATTGATGGCTACTGCTCATCGCGAGCGCTTTCTTCCTGCCGCTCCGAAGGAGGGCGTCGACGCGCGCCAGGCCGTCGTTCCGCAACGTCGACGGCGTTCCATGGCAACTGCGTAATTCTTCCTGGCTCTGTCCGTTCGCACGCGACGGCGGCGGCGGTATACGCCCTTTTTTTGCAGCGCGAAACAGGAATCGACCGCCTCGTTACGCATGCGGCGTGACGCCCCGCGCCGGACCGGCGATCGCCGCAATCCGGAAGGCGACAAAATTATTGTTGAAAATATATCGAAAACGATATCCGGCCGCGACGCTCGCGCGCGCCGCGCGCAGTTTTGCCGGCGCCCTTGAGGCGCCGGCTGCCGTCTCGCCGTCATCGGCGCAACGCTTTTTCAGGGCCCTCTGACGCCGCCCGTGCAATCCGGCAGATGCGCGAAGCGCATTACCCGAACTTACCAACGACCACGGCCGCCACGCCAGCCGCCCCCGCGCCAGCCGCGGCCACGCCAGCCGTAGCCGCCGCCCCCCCAATAGCCGCGCCGATAGCCGCCCCAGTAGCCCCGACGATACCCTCCGCCGTAATACCCCCCGCCCCAGCCGTAAACCGGCCCGCCGCCCCAGCCGCCGCCGGGCACACAGGCGCCCCATGGATTGCGATGGGCATAGGGACCGCAGCCGCCGGCGATCTGCACGATGGGCGCGCCCATCGGACTTTTGGTCAGGGGCATCGCCTGAGCCGGGGCCGACGCGAAAAAGCCGGCGGCGACGATTGACGACAGAAAGACGAATTGGGTTCGAAACAACATGAACGCCTCTTTGAGCATGGGACAGGCGGCGAGCACCCGAGCAATTCAATGCATATTCGCATGAAGATGAATGGAATATGATCAAGACGAGACGTAAAAGATAATAGCGATAGAAGCTGCGAACGCATGCGGCGCCTGATCCGGCAATCGCTCAGCAAGCCAAATCCTTCGTGCGAAAGGCGTCAGGCGCCGCGCGCTATGGCTGCGCCGCCGTTGCGCGTGCGGCTATCACTCTTCCTTTTTGTGCGGACGATCCTTGTCTGATTTTCCGAGGTCGAAAATGTCCACCGCCTTGTCGAGCGTCCAGTAACATTCGAGTTCGCCATTGGGTCGAACGCACCACAGATTGCCGTCTCTTTCGTCGACGGTGACCTTTTGGCCCTGAAGAAATTTGGCGCATTGATCCAGCTTCGCCTTCATATCCGGTTTCGCCGCGCCGCCCTTTGCCGGCCGGGGAGCACCGCTTGCGCCAAAAACCTCCCGTGCGATTTCCTTATCCTTGCAGCCGGCAAAATTCGCATGAAACATTGCGGCGGACGCATTTTGCGGCGCGCTGACAAATAACGCGAGCAAGGTTGCGACCGTAAGAGAATAAAGGCTGCGCATTTTCCGCTCCCGGACTGGCTCTGATCAAGCGCTTCTGCAACGCGGTTTGCCCCCGACATGAGTCATTTTTATGATGGGAAAAGGCGTTCCCGGAACGCTCAGGGGCGGAAGATGCGCGCCGGATTGACGCCGTCCCATTGGCAGGCGACGCCGTTACGGGAGACTTCAAGCGCGGCGACGAATGGCGCGACGCCGGCCGACAAAGGCCGATTTTGTTTCCGGATGTCTTCCGGGCGAAACCGCGCCGTTACGCCCGCGGCGGCGGCCGCTGCATTGCAGGCCGCGATGATTTCTCCGCTCGCGCGTCCCTCGATCAATTCCCGATCGGCGCCTGCGTCGGGCGTGCGAAGAAAAATGAACCAGATCCAGAATCCTGCGATGAAGACGAGCGAAACGAGAACAAAAAGGATTTGCGGCCGCAGGAAGGGATCGGCTCGCCCTTCCGCCGATTCAGGCGTCGCTTTCTTCGTCGTCATGCGCATATCTCTCTGACGATTCGACTTCGGGGAACTTCGCGGACAGCAGGAGCCTGAACCGCGAACATAACGATGCGGGCCCCGCAGGCCGGCGACGCCACGACCTTCTTCGGCGCGACAAGGTTTGTAGAGTACAAATGCCTGCATTAAAAGCCGGCGACGATGACTCTGGCGGCGCCAATCCTGTATCTTTCGGATTTATCCTGCGCCGCCGTTTCCTGATCCTCAGTTCCGGATGTCCACATGCTCCATGTCTTCAGCTCGCCGGCGCGCTACGTTCAGGGTCGCGACGCGACGCACGCGCTTCCCGACGAGCTGATCCGCCTCGGCCTGTCGGGAAAGGCGATGATTGTCGCAAGTCCCTCGGCGCGCCGACTGCTGGAGAGCGTCTGGCGAGAGACATTCGCGGCGCGCGGGCTGGCCCATGAGGTATATGAATTCGGCGGCGAGTGTTCGACGGCGGAGATCGCCAGAGGCAAGGAATACGGACAGCGCTGTGGCGCCGGATTCATCATTGGGGCTGGCGGCGGCAAGGCGCTCGACGCCGCGAGAGCGATCGCTTCCGAACTCGATCTGCCCGTCGCCTGCTGCCCGACGACGGCGTCGAGCGATGCGCCATGCAGCGCGCTCTCGGTGATCTACACGCAGGAAGGCGTTTTCGAGAAAATTCTCTACTACAGGCGCAATCCTGATCTTGTGCTTGTCGACAGCAGCGTGGTTGCGCGCGCGCCTGTTCGGCTTCTGGTGGCGGGCATGGGCGACGCGCTCGCAACTTTTTTCGAAGCCGATACGGCGATTAGCGCCCATCGCCGCAATGTGGCGGGCGGCGCCGCGACGATCGCGGCGGCCGCCATTGCGCGGCTCTGCTATCGGACCCTGCTCGACGACGGCGAAGCGGCGATCGCTGCAGCGACGGCGCAAACGGTGACGCCGGCGCTCGAACGCATCATCGAGGCCAATACGCTGCTCTCGGGACTGGGCTTTGAATCCGCCGGTCTCGCCGTCGCGCATTCCGTGCACAACGGCCTCACAGCGGCGCCGGAAACGCATGCGTTTCTCCACGGCGAGAAGGTGGCTTTCGGCACGCTGACGCAGCTCGTGCTCGAAGGGCGGCCGCGCGAACTTCTGGAGGAAGTCATGGGCTTTTGCCTCGCCGTCGGCCTGCCGATTACGCTCGCCGGGCTTGGCCTCGCCAATCTGACGATGGAGACAGCGGAAGCAATCGCGCGCCGCGCCACGGCGCCCGACGAAAGCGCGCATAATGAACCCTTCGCGGTGACCGCGCCGATGATCCGGGACGCGATTTTGGCGGCGGATGCGCTGGGATCGCGTTTCAGATCACGACGCAACGACGTCGCCTGACGCGTCGCCGCGTATCGCGGGAAAGCGATTTCCGGTCGCGGACAAGATGTTCGGGCACCGGGAAAAAATTGGCTGGGGCGGGAGGATTCGAACCTCCGCATGGCGGAATCAAAATCCGCTGCCT
>CAZJAY010000060.1:0-7283 GCA_964543915.1 uncultured Methylocystis sp.
TCGACTGACGCGGTTGCGACATTCGCCCCCCTTCCCGCTTTCGGGCGGCGAACGTCGGCGTTGCGAAATCCCCCGGGCGCTCGCCGGGCACCCCTCCTTCATGCTGCTCGATGAACCCTTTGCCGGCATTGATCCGATCGCCGTCGGCGACATCCAGGATCTTGTTCGCCATCTCAAGTCGCGCGGCATCGGCGTTTTGATCACCGATCACAGCGTTCGCGAAACGCTCGGACTCACCGACCGGGCCTACATCATCTACAACGGCCACGTCCTGACCGAAGGCGCGCCGGAGGAGATCGTCTCGAATCCCGATGTTCGCCGCATCTATCTCGGCGAAGACTTCAAAATGTAATTTGCCTGAAATTGAGGCTCGCTTAATTTTTATGCAGTTTTGTTCGCGGCGCCAATTATTTGGCCATCGCCCACGCGATCCGGCGTGGTATGACAGAGCAAGCAAGAAGTGGGCCGTTTTGTCCCGCCTGGGCGTGTGAGATTTTGCCGATGGCGCTGTCGACCAGATTGATGATGCGTCAGGGTCAATCCCTTGTGATGACCCCGCAGCTTTTGCAGGCGATCCGTCTTTTGCAATTTTCAAGCGTGGAGCTTTCGGCTTTTCTGCAGGAGGAGCTTGAGCGCAACCCGCTACTGGAAGCGGAAACGCCTGACGCGGGCGGCGTCGACGCCGGGCCGGGCGATGTCGTCCCTGTCAGCGATGACGGCGATCCGCAGGCGGGAGACTGGGCGAGCGATGCGCTCCCTGCTCTCGATCGGCTCGGCAAGGACCTCGACGCGGATCTCGGCAACGCCTTCGGGCCGGACGGCCCGGCCGTCGCCCCGGATGCGCCGTCGCAGAATCTCGATGGCGCCGGACTTTCGGCGACGTCCTGGACCGGCGCGACCGGCGGCGGCCTGGGCGAGGGCGTTGCGCCCGACCTCGACGCCTTCGTGGCGTCGAGGCCCGGTCTTCGCGATCATCTCGCGGAACAGCTGGCGTTGGCCGTTTCCGATCCGCGCCGCCGGCTGATCGGACATGCGCTGATCGATGCGATCGACGCTTCCGGCTACATGCGCGAACCGGTGGCGGAGCTCGCGGCGCGGCTTGCCGTCCCGCCTGCGGAGGTCGAGGCGACGCTCGCGACGATCCAGACATTCGAGCCTTCCGGGGTTGGCGCCCGGGACCTCGCGGAATGTCTCGCCATCCAGCTGCGCGAGCGCAACCGTTTCGATCCGGCCATGGAGATTTTCGTGGCCAATCTCCCGTTGCTGGCCCGGCGGGATTTTGCCCAGCTCTCGCGCCTGTGCGGCGTAGACGCGGAAGACATTGTCGACATGGCGGCGGAAATCCGGCGGCTCGATCCCAAACCGGGGCGCGCCTTTGGCGACGCGCCGATCCAGATGGTCGTGGCCGATGTAATTGTGCGCGCCGCGAACGACGGGTCATGGCTGGTCGAGCTGAATCCGGACGCGCTGCCGCGCGTCCTCGTGAACCAGACCTATGCGGCGCGGGTCGGCGCCGGATTACGCGGCCCCGACCGGACCTTCATTTCCAATTGCCTGCAAAACGCCAACTGGATCGCCAAAAGCCTCGAACAGCGCAGTCGCACCATTCTCAAGGTGGCGTCGGAGATCGTTCGCCTTCAGGACGGCTTCCTGACCGGCGGCGTCGAATATTTGCGGCCGTTGAACCTGCGCAATATCGCCGACGCCATCGGGATGCATGAGTCGACCGTGTCCCGCGTCACCTCCAACAAATATATGATGACGCCGCGCGGGCTGTTCGAACTCAAATATTTCTTCTCCGCCGCGATCGCTCCGGCGACGGGAGGCGAGGCCCATTCGGCGGAGGCGGTTCGCTTCCGGATCAAACAGATGATCGATCGCGAGACGCCCGACGACATTCTCTCGGACGACGCCATCGTCGCGCGGCTGAAAGCGGCGAATATCGAGATCGCCCGCCGGACCGTGGCGAAATACCGCGATAGCCTGCACATCCCGTCCTCTGTCGATCGTCGACGGGCCAAACAGTCGCCGTTCCCGCGCGTTATCGGCGCGCGCGGCTGATCCCGGACCATTGACACCGCGGCCCGGGGCTTCTAACCGTTCGCAAAATTCGTCCCCGGCCACCGCGTCGGGTTCGTGCGCATTTCCGTTTCATCGAGCCCGGCCCGGGCCGTCCGATCAGGGAAAACGGTCGCGGCGGGGCGGCGCGCCGGAAGAGGCATTTCAACCATGACGCTTAGAGTGTCCGGCAAAAATATGAGCATTGGCGACGCCCTGCGCGCGCATGTCGTTCAACGTCTCGACCAGGCGGCGGCGAAATATTTCGACGGCGCCGTCAGCGGCCACGTCACGATCACGCCGGAGGGCTCCGGCTACCGGGCCGACTGCAATCTGCATCTTTCCTCGGGGGCGGAGCTGCATGCCGACGGTCGCGGCCACGAGCCCTACGCGACTTTCGATCAGGCCGCCGAGCGGATCGCCAAACGTCTGCGGCGCTATCACAGCCGCCTGAAAAGCCATCATGGCCATGCGAGCGACGCGGCTCACGAGATCGCGCCGAGCTATGTGATTGAGGCGCTGGACCAGGAGCAGGATGCGCCTGCGCAATTCAGCCCGGCGATTATCGCCGAATCGACGACCCGCCTGCGCCGGCTTTCGGTGGCTGACGCGGTTCTCGATCTCGATATGACGGGCGCGGCTTTCGTAGTCTTCCGTCATGCGCAGAGCGGGCGGGTCAACGTCGTCCACCGCCGCGCCGACGGCAACGTCGGCTGGATCGATCCGCCAGTCGGCGAATGAGGCGGCGCAGCGGGCGCTTTCTCGCCTCCGTCATAATCAGGGCTTTTCCGGCATATAACTTGCGATTTCGCCAGGGCTTCGTCTCCGGCGCGGGCCGGACCCGTCCAATCGAACAGGCTATCCAATGCGGCTAACCGATTTTGTCTCGCCGGAAGCGATTTTCGCCAATGTGCGGGCGACCAACAAGAAGCAGTTGCTTCAGGAACTAAGCCAGCGCGCCGCGAAACTGTCGGGGCTTGATGAGCGCGAAATTTTCGATGCGCTGCTTCACCGCGAGCGACTCGGTTCGACCGGCATTGGCGAGGGCGTCGCCATTCCGCACGGCAAGCTCGCGAAGGTGAAGTCGATTTTCGGCATCTTCGCGCGTCTCGAACGACCGATCGACTTTGATTCGCTCGATGGCGCGCCGGTCGACCTCGTTTTTCTGTTGATTGCGCCGGAGGCGTCCGGGGCGGATCATCTCAAGGCGCTTGCCTGCGTCGCCCGGGTTTTGCGCGATCCTGCGCTCGTCTCGGCCGTAAGGGCGACAAATGACTCCGACGCCCTGTTCTCGCTTTTCGATCAGCGCTCGACGCCCCACGCCGCCTGAAGCGGCGCGGGCGGCGTCGATTTATTCGGCCGCGGCGTCGATCTGCTTCGCGCGATCCACGCGCGGCGAGACCCGACCGCCTTTGCGGCCAGCCGCCGCCGCCAGCTCGGGATCGCGCGCGAAGCTACGGTTCGCTGGTTTGACGTTCTTGCCGCCGGTCCGGCCCGCGCTGGCCGCCAGTTCCGGATTGAGCGAGAAAATCCGCTTTTCGTTCGGAACGCTGAGGCCGCCCTTGCGGGCGATTTCCCGCCGCTTCTCGGGGTCCATGGAAGCGAATCCGCGCTTTGACGTCTTCCTCTCAGTTGTCATGTCATAACGCCATCTGATTCGAGTAAAAACACTCAAAATGTAACTTGAACACAAGTTTACGCAAGAGAAATATTCTATTTTTATTCAGGATAGCGAAATCCTTTAGATATCAGCGTTAAGCTACGCCGCGTCTATGCGTTTCGTCGATGCGACCGCCGATCGAAAAACAGCGCCTGGCTGATGACTGCCTTCAGACTTTCGACGCTGAAGGGTTTGGTGACGAGGAACGCTGGCTCTGGCGGCGCCCCGGTCAGAAAACGCTCCGGATAGGCGGTGACAAAAATCACCGGCGAGGACAGGGCGCCAAGGATTTCGTTTACGGCGTCGAGGCCGGAGCTGCCGTCCGCAAGCTGGATATCCGCGAGGATCAGGCCAGGGCGGCCCTGTTCAATGGCCGAAACTGCCTCCCGATGGGTTCGCGCCATCCCGACGACCCGGTGTCCAAGCTCCTCGACGATGCTTCGCAAATCATGCGCAATGAAGGGTTCGTCCTCGATGATCAGGACATCTGTGGCGATCTGTTCAGCGATTTCCGCATTGGCGGCGTCGATCAGTCCGGCCGCCCCATGGGCGTCCACGCCAAGGATCTCGCCAACCTCGGGCACGTCGAAACCTTCGAGGGCGTTAAGGAGAAAAGCGATGCGGGGCCGCAAGGAAATCGCGTCGAGTCGCCGGCGCGCGCCCGTCTCGGGGTCAAGCGGACCCGCGATGGTCCCGCCCGCCTCATTGGCCGGGTCGGCCGCCCAGACTTCCAGCAGCGTCCGATAGAGGCCGATGCGCAGATTGTCCGACGTCGACAGCCGCGCAGGCGCCGCGACGAGCGCCTCAAGGGTCGCCATGACGCAGGCGTCGCCACCCTCGCGGTCGCCGACGAGCGCCCGACCAAACCGGCGGAGATAGGGGATATGCGCAGAAATTTCCTGAACGATCGACATTTCACCACCCCGGCCCCGCCGCCCACAGGAGGCCCGACATTTGGCGGCCGCATAAAACAACGCGCTCGCGGACGGAACCAATCGACGCGCGGCGCGTTAAACCACCGTCCTTTGCAGCGCACTATAACGTGTCGCCAAATTGGCGCGCTAGAGGAAACATGCTTACGAGATCCGAGGGGTTTATGGTAAAAAACAATCCGGAGAACCTTTTCTCGCGCGCCGGTGCTGAGAAATCCTCGTTTGGCGCGGATAAACGGTATCTTGCCGGATCCGATCCGCTGGGGCTTGCAGGCCTCGCCGCGGCTTTCGAGGGCCAGGCGCCCGCGCGTCGGGAGACGCAAGCCGCCCAGACCCCGCCAAAAGCGCAAAATGGACGGGCGGTCGACTTCGGGGATGTGATCGGCAAGGAGCTTCAATCCCTGTACGACGATGTCGTCGCGCAACCTGTCCCGGATCGATTTCTCAGCCTCCTGAATCAGCTTGAAAAAAATGTCGGGACGGAACCCCGCTCCGCCAGAGACAGCGAGTGAGCGCAGGAAAAGAAGCCGGTTCCGACGGAAAAAGTCCGAAGGTCGATCTTATCTCGGCGATCCCGAGTTTGCGCGCCTTCGCCGTCTCTATCTGCGGAAATTCCGATCGCGCCGACGATCTTGTCCAGGAAACCCTCGTCAAGGCGTGGAGCAATCTCGATTCCTTTGCGGAAGGGACAAACCTGACCGCATGGCTCTTCACGATCCTGCGTAACATCTATTACAGCGAATTCCGCAAGCGACGACGCGAGACCGACGATCCGGATGGGGAGCATGCGGCCGGGCTCGTCGCGCCCGACTCGCAGGAAGTCCATATGGAATTCCTCGATTTCCGCGCCGCGCTCCAGAAACTGCCACTCGATCAGCGCGAGGCGCTGATCCTCGTCGCCGCCTCCGGCATGTCCTACGAAGAGGCCGCCGAAATCTGCGGCTGCGCGCCCGGCACGATGAAAAGCCGCGTCAATCGCGGCCGCAATCGTCTCGCTGAACTTATGCAGGCGCCGTCCGGAAAATCCGGCCCCGAAAATCGGGACGCCGATCGTGCGGCGGCGGCCACGCGCGATTGATTGCGCGCGCAAAATGCCGCATAGGCTGTGAAATTCCCGATCCGTCCCAGCGAGTTAAAGAATGACGACCGATCACCGCATTGAACGCGATTCTTTCGGCGATATCGCCGTGCCCGCCGACGCCTATTGGGGTGCGCAAAGCCAGCGGTCGCGTGAGAATTTTCCGATCGGTGGCCAGCGCATGCCCATCGAGGTGATCCATGGCCTCGCGCGGGTGAAACTGGCGGCGGCGCGGGTCAATGGCGCGAAGGGCCTCATCGCGCCGGAGGTTGCCCGCGCCATCGCCGAGGCCGCGCAGGAAGTGATCGACGGAAAATTCGACGATCATTTTCCGCTTGTCGTCTGGCAGACGGGTTCCGGCACGCAATCGAATATGAACGTCAATGAGGTGATCGCCAATCGCGCCAATGAAAAGCTTGGTGCCAGACTGGGCGCGAAAGCCCCCGTGCATCCAAACGATCACGTGAATTACGGCCAGTCGTCGAACGACAGTTTTCCGACGGCGATCCATATCGCCGGCGCGCTCGCCATTCATAATCGTCTGTTGCCGGCGATTACGCGGCTACAGGTGGCGTTCGAGCGCAAGGAATCGCAATTTGCCCATCTCGTGAAGATTGGCCGCACGCATCTTCAGGATGCGACGCCGGTCACGCTTGGCCAGGAATTTTCCGGCTATGCGGCGCAGGCCAAATACGCCGCCGCGCGGCTGCGCGCGACGCTCCCTGATTTGCTCGCGCTGGCGCAGGGCGGCACGGCGGTCGGGACGGGCGTTAACACGTCGAAGGGTTTTGACGTCGCCGTCGCCGACAATATCGCGCAACAGACCGGCCTTCCCTTCGTGACGGCGCCGAACAAATTCGAGGCGCTCGCCGCGCATGACGCGGTCGCCTTCGCGCATGGTGCGATCAACGCTTTCGCCGCCGGCCTCTACAAGATCGCCTGTGATATTCGTCTCATGGGATGCGGTCCGCGCGCTGGCTTCGCCGAACTCAAACTGCCTGAGAACGAGCCCGGCTCGTCGATCATGCCTGGCAAGGTGAACCCGACGCAGGTTGAAGCGATCACCATGGTGTGCGCGCGCGTGTTCGGCAATCAGCAGACGATCACTTTCGCAGCGTCGCAGGGTCATCTCGAACTCAATGTGATGAAGCCGGTGATCGCCTTCGCGTTGCTTGAATCGATCGATCTGCTGACAACCGGCGTCGATAGTTTCATTCTGCGTTGCGTCGATGGCATTGAGGCGGATGAAGCCAATATCACGCGCTTCCTCGAACGCTCGCTGATGCTCGTCACCGCCCTCGCGCCGAAGATCGGGTATGACGCCGCTTCGAAAATCGCGCGCGCCGCGCATAAAAATGGCACGAGTCTGAAAGAAGAAGCGCTCGCCTCCGGCAAGGTCACGGCGGAAGAATTCGACGCCATTGTGCGGCCGGAGAAAATGCTCGCGCCCAACGATTGATGGAATCTCAACGCGACGCGCTTTTGTCGAGAGCGCGTTGTGATGGTTTCAGAATTCGAAGATCAACACTTAGATTAGATTTCAAAATTTAATTAA
>CAZJAY010000061.1:0-7220 GCA_964543915.1 uncultured Methylocystis sp.
TGGAATGCGCGCCCCAAGACGGACATTGACGTATTACGCAAGACGCTTGTCGAGGCGTCGGAGAAAGTCGGCAAGCGGGTCAACTCGGTCGTGAACCACGACGGCTGGAAGATCATTGAAGCGCTGTACGACGATTACGCCGAGATGATCGAGTATATGAGCAAGCACTATTATCTGACGACGACGCGCTACGCGACGAGCGCTTTCGCGCGTCTGAAGATGAAAGAGGCGTTGACCCGGCGCGGCCTGCAGCCGCATGTCTTCGAGCGCCGCGAGGCGGCCGAGACCTTCCTCCAGGTCGTCGCCAACGAGGAAAAGACTCCGGCGTAACGTCGCAAACGCATCACCGCCGCCGTCGATGCGTCCCCGCGTCGACGGCTTTTTATTGCGGAAGCCCGGCGATCGCGCATCATCGGGAAATACAGGTTGCCGGGCGCGTTTTATACGCATATAGATATCTTTATATCTATCTGGAGACCTGATGTCCGCGCGCGCCGCCTTCACGAAACTCGAACCCGCCATCGCCGCCCTGAATGCGGCGGGAGAGGAGACGCGTCTGCGCATTCTCGCCCTCCTGTCGGCCGGGGAACTCACGGTGAGCGAGGTTGTCGCCATACTCGGCCAGTCGCAGCCGCGCGTCTCACGACATCTGAAGCTTCTTGTTGAAGCCGGACTGGTCGAACGGCGCCGCGAGGGGGCGTGGGCGTTTTTCCGACTCGCCGGCCCCCGTGGACCCGGCGCGCTGGCGCATGACATTGTGGCCTGGCTCGATCCCGAAGACGACACGCTCGCCGAAGACCGGATCCGCCTCGACGGCGTGCGCCAGGCCCGAGCGGACAACGCCGCTCGCTATTTCGCCGCCCACGCGGCGGAGTGGGACGATATCCGCTCGCTCCATGTGCCGGAAGCGCGGGTCGAGGCCGCGATGCGGGCCGTGGTGGGGGAGCGTCCGTTGCGTTGCGTGGCGGATCTGGGGGCCGGCCCCGGCCGCATGCTCGAAATTTTCGCGCCCCTCGCCGAGCGCGCAATCGGCGTCGATCTCTCCTCCGCCATGCTTTCGGTCGCGCGCGGCCGTTTCGAGGAAACCGGCCTGCGCAATGTGCAGCTGCGTCAGGGCGATCTTTACGCGCTGCCGATCGAGCGCAATTCGATCGATCTCGCGATTATGCATCAGGTGCTGCATTATCTGGACGATCCCGGCCGCGCAATCCGCGAGGCGGCGCGCGCCCTTGCGCCGGGCGGCCGTCTCCTTGTGGTCGACTTCGCCCCGCATCACGAAGAGGCGATGCGCGACAAGCATGCGCATCGTCGCCTTGGTTTTTCTGACGCAGAGATTTCCGGCCTTCTCGCCCAGGCCGGACTGGAAATCGTCGCGCATGAAGAACTCGCGCCGAAAGTCGGCGAAAGCGCGAAGCTCACAGTTTCTCTCTGGATGGCGCGCGATCCGCGCGTCATCGCCGATCCATTGCCTGTCAACGCCCGCGAGATCGCCTGATGTTCAACGCCCTGCACCCGACCGATTCGGCGAAGCGGTTCAATATTTCATATGAGTTTTTCCCGCCCCGCACGCCGGAGATGGAAATCCAGCTCTGGGAGACGGTGAAGCGTCTTGAGGCTTTGTCGCCGCACTTCGTTTCGGTCACCTATGGCGCCGGCGGATCCACGCGCGAGCGCACGCATCACATCGTTGCGCGCATCGCCAGCGAAACCCGGATGAAGCCGGCCGCACATTTGACTTGCGTCGCCGCCTCGCGCGCGGAAGTCGATTCAATCGTAGATGACTACTGGCGCGTGGGCGTCCGTCATATCGTCGCGCTCCGGGGCGATCCGCCGGGCGGCGTCGGCGGCAAATTCATCGCAAACCCGGATGGCTACGCCGGCTCGACCGAACTTGTGCGCGGCATTCGTCGATTGCACGATTTCGAAATCTCCGTCTCCGCCTATCCCGAAGGTCACCCGGAGAGCGCTTCGATCGAACAGGATCTCGACGCGCTTCAAGCGAAGATCGACGCGGGCGCATCGCGCGCCATCACGCAATTCTTCTTCGACAATGATGTTTATTTTCGTTTCCTCGATCGCGCGCGCGCGCGCGGGATTTCAATCCCGATCGTGCCCGGGATCATGCCGATCCGGAATTTCCGCCAGGTCGCGAGCTTCGCGCGGAAGGCGGGCGCGAGCGTGCCGCGCTGGATTGCGGATCGCTTCGAGGGGCTTGACGAAGATGCGGAAACCCGCGCCCTCGTCGCCGCGACGACGGCGGTCGAGCAGGTCATGGGCCTCGCGCGCGCCGGCGTTGATGAATTCCATTTCTACACCAACAACCGGGCCGACATGGTATTTGCGATTTGCCATCTGCTCGGCGTTCGTCCCGTACGCGAGAAAGTCGACGCATGAGCTTCGAAAAATCATATGGTCCCGAGATTCTGAAGGCGCTTGAGGCTGCCGCTGCGAGGCGTATCCTGATTCTCGACGGCGCGATGGGCACGATGATCCAGCGCCATAAATTCGAGGAAGCGGATTTTCGTGGCGATCGCTTCGTCGATCATGGCCGGGACCTGCGCGGCAACAACGATCTCCTCACCTTGACCCGACCCGAGGCGATCAAGGCGATTCACGTCGCCTATCTCGAAGCCGGGGCCGATATCGTCGAGACCAATACATTTTCCTCAACGACTATCGCGCAGGCGGATTACGGGCTCGAGCATCTCGCCTATGAGCTGAATTTCGAGGGCGCGCGCCTCGCACGCGCCGCCGCCGACGAGGTTGGCGCAAAAACCGGCGTCAGACGTTTCGTCGCCGGCTCGATCGGGCCGACGAACCGCACGGCCTCGATTTCGCCGGATGTCTCCAATCCTGGTTTTCGCGCCGTCAATTTCGATGAATTACGTATCGCCTATAAGGAGGCGGCTCTCGGTCTGATCGCCGGCGGCGCCGATATCCTGCTGGTCGAAACCGTTTTCGATACGCTGAACGCGAAGGCGGCGATTTTCGCGCTCGAAGACGCTTTTGATGAGGTCGGCACGCGTTTTCCGATCATGATTTCCGGAACGATCACGGATCTCTCCGGACGCACGCTTTCCGGTCAGACATCTGCAGCGTTCTGGTATTCCCTCGCCCATGCGAAGCCGTTTTCAATAGGCTTCAACTGCGCGCTCGGCGCCCGTGAGATGCGTCAGCATATTGCTGAAATTGGCCGTATCGCTGATACGCGCGTCTGCGCCTTTCCCAATGCGGGCCTGCCGAATGAATTCGGCCTCTATGACGAGAGTCCCGAATATATGGCGGAACTGGTCGGCGAATTCGCCGCCGCCGGTCTGGTCAATGTTCTCGGCGGCTGCTGCGGCACGACGCCGGACCATATCCGCGCGATCGCGCAGGCCGTGTCGGACAAGGCGCCGCGCGCCATTCCGACGATCGAACCGATGCTACGTCTGTCTGGTCTTGAGCCCTTCACGCTCACCAAAGATATTCCTTTCGTCAATATCGGCGAACGCACCAACGTCACCGGCTCGGCGAAGTTCCGCAAACTCATCACCAACGGCGACTATGCGGCCGCGCTGGACGTTGCGCGCGACCAGGTCGCGAACGGCGCGCAGATCATCGACGTCAACATGGATGAAGGCCTGCTCGACTCCCGGCAAGCCATGATCGATTTTCTTTGTCTGCTCGCCGCCGAACCGGACATCGCGCGCGTGCCCGTGATGGTCGATTCCTCGAAATTCGAGGTTATTGAAGCCGGCCTGCAATGTCTTCAGGGCAAAGGCGTTGTGAATTCGATCTCGCTGAAAGAGGGCGAGGAAAAATTCATTGAGGATGCGCGCAAGGTGGCGCGCTACGGCGCGGCGGTCGTCGTTATGGCCTTTGACGAAAAAGGCCAGGCCGATACGCGCGACCGGAAGATCGAGATTGCGCGTCGCGCCTATCGCATCCTGACCGAAACGGTCGGTTTTCCGCCACAGGACATTATTTTCGATCCGAATATCTTTGCGGTGGCGACCGGCATCGAGGAGCATGAGAATTACGGCGTCGATTTCATCGAGGCGACGCGCGCGATCCGGCGTGATTTACCCTATACCCATGTTTCCGGCGGCGTTTCGAACCTCTCCTTTTCATTTCGCGGCAATGAGCCGGTGCGCGAGGCGATGCATTCGGTATTTCTTTATCACGCCATCAGCGCCGGCATGGATATGGGCATCGTCAACGCCGGTCAGCTCGCGGTCTATGCCGAAATCGATCCGGAACTGCGCGAGGCCTGCGAGGATGTCGTCCTGAATCGTCGGCGGGACGCCACTGAGCGCCTCGTCGAACTTGCCGAAAAATTCAGGGGCGCCGGCGCAAAGACCAATGAAAAGGACGCCGCGTGGCGCGAGACCAGCGTCGAGAAGCGACTTGAATACGCCCTCGTAAACGGCGTGACGGATTATATCGAGATCGATGTCGAGGAAGCGCGAGCGAAGGCCGCAAAACCGCTCGAAGTTATCGAAGGTCCCCTTATGGCGGGGATGAACGTCGTCGGCGATCTTTTTGGCGCCGGCAAAATGTTTCTTCCCCAGGTCGTTAAATCGGCGCGCGTTATGAAACAGGCGGTCGCCTATCTGATGCCGTTCATGGAGGCGGAAAAAGACGCGCGTTCGTCTGCGGGTAAGATTTTGCTGGCGACTGTCAAGGGCGACGTTCACGATATTGGCAAGAATATCGTCGGCGTCGTGCTTGGCTGCAATAATTTCGAGGTGATTGATCTCGGCGTCATGACGCCGGCCGCGAAAATTCTCGATGTCGCAAAAAAGGAAAATGTCGATATCGTCGGTCTGTCCGGATTGATCACGCCGTCGCTTGATGAAATGTGTTTCATTGCAGCCGAAATGGAGCGTGAGGGTCTCGATGTGCCTCTGCTGATCGGCGGCGCCACGACAAGCCGTGTGCATACGGCGGTCAAGATCAGTCCGAATTATTCGCGCGGGCAGGCCGTTTATGTAACGGACGCCAGCCGCGCCGTCGGCGTCGCCCAGGCGCTGCTTTCGGAAAAGTCGCGCGAAGAGTATGTGGCGAAAACCCGCGCCGAATATGAGCAGCTGGCTGATGCGCATGCGCGCGCGCAGGTGGACAAGCAGCGTGTCCCCCTAGTCCACGCGCGCGCCAATGCGTTCCGGATCGATTGGTCCGACTATGAGGCGAAGAAGCCAACCTTCTTTGGCGCGCGCACTTTTGCGAATTACGATGTCGCCGAGCTTGTGCCCTACATTGACTGGACGCCTTTCTTCCAGACATGGGAATTCAAGGGGCGTTTCCCGGCCTTGCTTGATGATCCCGAGCGCGGCGAAGCGGCGCGTGTGCTTTACGACGATGCGCGGGCGATGCTCGCACGTATTGTCGATGAGCGATGGTTCACGCCGAAGGCGGTGATCGGTTTCTGGCCGGCGAATGCGATTGGCGATGACATTGCGTTATTCACCGGGGAGTCGCGTAACGAGCAGCTTGCCACCTTCTTCACACTGCGTCAGCAGCTCGCCAAACGCGACGGCAAGAGCAACACGGCGCTCGCCGACTTCGTCGCGCCAGCCGAGAGCGGCAAGCGCGACTATATCGGCGCCTTTGTGGTTACAGCGGGAGCCGAGGAAGAAAAAATCGCCGCGCGTTATGCGCGCGCCAATGATGATTACGGTTCAATCATGGTGAAGGCGCTCGCGGATCGTTTGGCCGAAGCCTTTGCGGAGCGCATGCACGAGCGTGTCAGGCGCGAATTCTGGGGCTATGCGGCGACGGAAAATTTTGCGCCGCAGGATCTTGTTGCGGAAAACTATGCCGGCATTCGTCCCGCCCCCGGTTATCCGGCGCAGCCGGATCACACCGAAAAAGAAAAATTGTTCGCGCTTCTGGAGGCGACAAAGCGCACGGGCGTCGTGCTGACCGAAAGCTTCGCAATGACGCCTGCGGCCTCGGTGAGCGGACTCTATATCGCACATCCGGACGCGCATTATTTCGGCGTGGCGAAAATCGAGCGCGATCAGGTTGAGGATTATGCGGCCCGTAAGGGGATGAGCGTTGCGGCGGTCGAGCGTTGGCTTGGCCCGGTCCTCAATTATATTCCCGCAACCGCAGAAGCGGCGGAATAAGGCCGGGCGATCGATTGTCGACTTTGCAAAGGTTGAAGGCGTAACCCGCGCCTTCTACAGTTCCGTCGCTTTTACAGGAGTCGCGCACGCCCCTGTCTCTGGACCCGTGCGTCGGTCGCCGCATCGAAGAGAGCGTTATGGATCGCACGCTTCCCCCGCCCGCCAATGTCGCCCGGCTTGTCTGGATAGTCATTGGCCTGTTCGCGCTTTATGCGCTCTACCGTCTTGCAGTGAGCCGGGGCGAGCCGGTCAACGCCATGTGGCTGGTTGCGGCCGCGGTTGGCGTTTACGCGATTGGTTATCGGTTCTATTCACGTTTTATTGCAGACAAGGTTTTGGTCCTCGACGCCGGACGCGTCACGCCTGCGCATCGCCGTAATGACGGTCTCGATTATGTGCCGACCGACAAATGGGTTCTGTTTGGCCATCATTTTGCGGCTATCGCCGGGGCCGGACCGCTTGTCGGGCCGGTGCTTGCGGCGCAAATGGGTTATCTGCCAGGAACGCTCTGGCTGTTGACCGGCGTTATTTTCGCAGGCGCCGTGCAGGATTTCCTTGTTCTGTTCATTTCGACCCGGCGCGACGGCCGATCGCTTGGCGATCTGATCCGGCGGGAGATGGGCGAAATTCCTGGCGCCATCGCCATGATCGGCATTCTCTCGATCATGATCATCCTGCTCGCCGTCCTTGCGCTGGTTGTCGTGAAGGCGCTCGCAGATAGTCCGTGGGGCGCGTTCACGGTATTTGCAACATTGCCGATCGCGTTTTTCATGGGTGTTTATGGCCGTTACCTGCGGCCCGGCCGTATCGGCGAAATGTCGGTGATTGGTTTCGCGCTCCTGCTGCTCGGCATTGTTTTCGGCCGCACGGTGGCTTCGAGCCCGACATTGGCGCCGCTTTTTACCTATCGGGGCGAGACGCTGGCTTTCATGCTGATCGGCTATGGTTTTATTGCGGCGGTTCTGCCCGTATGGCTCCTGCTTGCGCCGCGCGACTATCTCTCGACTTTTCTCAAGATCGGGACGATTTTGTCTCTCGCGCTTGGCATTTGTTTTGTCTGGCCTGATCTGCGCATGCCGGCTGTGAGCCGGTTCATCGACGGCACGG
>CAZJAY010000062.1:0-7209 GCA_964543915.1 uncultured Methylocystis sp.
GCTGACGAGCTACAGCGATCCGGCCGGACTGCTGGAGCTTCGGCAGGCCATCGCCAAACATCTTGCGCCGGCGCGCGGCGTTGTCGCGGACGCCGACCAGATCATCATTATCGGCGGGTGTCAGGACGGCTTTAATCTCGCCGGCCGGCTGCTCGTCAAACCCGGCTCTACGGCAGTCGTCGAATCGCCCTGCTATCAGGGCGCGGCCTTTGTGTTCGAAAGCCTTGGCGCGCAGCTTCATCCCGCGCCGGTCGATCGCGACGGGCTTGACGTGTCGAGCCTGCCGGCGGTCAGGGGCGCGATCGCCTATGTCACCCCGTCGCATCAATATCCGATTGGCGTGACCATGAGCCTGCAGCGCCGCATCGAGCTGCTGGCCTGGGCGCAGCAGAACGACGCCTATGTGATCGAGGACGATTACGACAGCGATTTCCGCTTCGTCGGTTCGCCCCTGACCGCGCTCAAGGGGCTCGACCGCAATGAGCGGGTCATTTACCTCGGCACTTTCTCAAAATGCATGGGGCCGGGGCTGCGCCTCGGCTATCTCGTCGCGCCGCGTCGGCTCGTCGACAGCTTCCGGCGTATGAAAATGCTGACCAATAACGGCCAGAGCTGGCTGGAGCAGGCGGCGATGGCGGATTTCATGGCGAGCGGCGAATTTGGCCGGCATCTGCGGCGGATCCGGCAGCTTTATCGCGAGCGACGCGACGCGCTGCTCAATGCGCTTGCGACGCATTTTGGACCCTGCGAGGTCTATGGCGATCAGGCGGGCATGCATCTCGTCTGGAAATTGCCGCCTCATCTCCCGGACGCTGCGACGGTCGAGGCGAAGGGACTGGCCGCCGGCGTCGGCGTCATCTCGCTCGAAACGGGTTCGGCCCTGCGTTTTGATCCGTCGGATGGCGGCGATCGTATGCTTATGCTGGGCTTTGTCGCGCTGTCGGAAAAGGAGATCGCGGACGGGATCGCAAGACTTGCAGCGGCGATCCGTAAGCCGCAGGCCTGATCTCGCTGGCGAATCGATCCCGCGCCGCCGCCGCGCGTGATGCGCTAACCCGGTTTTGCGTCCGGCAAAACCCGGCAAACACCAGGCGTTGCGATGGAGCGCGCATGGGACCGCAGCGTGGCTCCGGAATACGTTCATAAAAAACTGATTTTGAATGAAAAAGATTTTTATGCCGTATCGGATATCGCAGGCGCGTCGAGACAGGAAGGGTGTTGCGCCATGCGTCGCGGCGACGATCGTTCAGGACCGCGCAAACAGCTTTTTTGTCTATGGCCGGCCCCGGATATTCTGTTTCCCAAGCAAGGATGCGGGATCTGCCGAGACGGACTCCAAATGCGCGCGCACCTGAAAACCTACGCCTGAAACGTCGCGCATTTATCGCTGAACCGCCATGAAAACAGATCCTTTTCCCGCTACCGGGTTTCGTATCTGACAACGCTCGCCTGCTGATTCTTCGGGCAATTCCGAGAAAAATGACGAAAACAAGCTTACTGACACCTAGTCAACTGTTTTATTTATGATTCTGGGAAAGAAATTTGTGGATTCAAGACGCGTCAATATGACATTTTACATCATCGATGCTAACTGGTTTACCACTTCGAACAGGGGTGAGCGTGCGCTGTGAAGCGGCTGCCCCTCGCCCTCTCCGGGGGGCTCCAGGCTCAGGGTAAAAGCGTGACATCAGGCGGACGTTTCTCAGCTGATGAGCTTCAGGGCGCAGGCGGTTTGCGCTGGTATGTCGTGCAAACACGCGCACGACAGGAGAAACTCGCCCAGTTAAACCTTGAGGCGCAGAGGTTTGAAGTTTTCCTGCCGCAAATTTTGAAGACTGTCCGGCACGCGAGGCGGCACAGAGAAATCCGGGCCGCCGTCTTTCCTGGATATCTCTTCATTCGCCTCGACCCGGACCGCCATAGCTGGCGCAGCGTCAATGGCACAATCGGCGTTTCGCGATTGCTGACGGCCAATGAGCGGCCGGAGCCGGCGCCGATTGGCGTGGTTGAGGCGCTCTTGAACTACGTCGATGACCATGGTTACTGTCAACTTAATCGGGATCTGGTCGCGGGGCAGCGCGTCAGTGTTGTTAATGGGCCCTTTGTCCGTCTCATGGGCGAAGTTTTGAGTATGGACGACAGGGGCCGCACACGGGTTCTGTTGGAAATAATGGGCGGCAAAGTCATCACTTTGCTCGAGCGGAGTTCGCTGGAAGCGGCCGCGTAATCAAAGCCCATTATATGCGCGTCCAAACGGGTAAGAACGCTGTTTTCACCCGATGTGCGGTAGCATGGGAAAATCGCTGGCGTTGGCTGGCCCATGTCGAACTTACTTTTGTAAGACGCAGCGAAACGATGCGTTTGCGTTACAAACAAAAAAAGAATGTGTCAAAAATAATCAAACCGATCAGTGAGAATATTCTTGTAACAGGCGGGGCCGGCTATATCGGTTCTCACACCTGCAGGGCGCTTAATGCGGCGGGCTACATCCCCATTACTTACGACAATATGTCGAGTGGTCACGACTGGGCAGTCAAGTGGGGGCCGCTCGAGCGTGGCGACATTCTCGACGGGGCTCGCCTCAAAGAGGTTTTCAGGAAATACAAGCCCTCGGCCGTCATGCATTTTGCGGCCCTTATCGCAGTTGGCGAGTCAGTAGAGCACCCGGAAAGATATTATCGCAATAATGTCGCGGGAACGCTTTCTCTTCTCGAAGTGATGCGAGAGCAGGGCGTTTCCCGGTTCATTTTTTCGAGCACGGCCGCCGTTTACGGCATGCCAGATGCGGTCCCCATAACTGAGGCCGCGCGCGAGCAACCAATTAATCCCTATGGCGAGACCAAACTCGCTGTCGAGCGCATGCTGCGCGACTTTGGATCTGCATACGGATTAAAATGGACGGCGCTGCGCTATTTCAATGCTGCTGGCGCGTCGCCAGAGGGTGAAATTGGCGAGGCGCACGATCCGGAAACGCATCTCATACCGCTCATCCTGGAGGCGATCCGGGGCCGGCGCGAAAAGGTTACGGTTTTTGGGTCAGATTACGACACAGCGGACGGAACCTGCGTGCGCGATTACATCCACGTCTGCGACCTGGCCGACGCGCATGTGGCGGCGCTGGAGCGACTGAAGCGTGGCGGATCTTCAGGTTCCTATAATCTGGGCAATGGCGCAGGTTATTCTGTGCGCGAAGTAATAGCAGCTGCGGAGCGTATCACGGGGCTTGATGCGCCGGTTTTCTATGGCGCGCGTCGCGCGGGCGACCCGGCCTGTCTTGTTGCCGACGCGAGACGTGCAATGGATGAAATGCATTGGCGTCCACGCCTCGCGTCGCTTGACGACATCATTGGTACCGCGTGGCGCTGGCACAGTCGCCATACGGCTTAATATTTTTCGATTTTTCCTATCAAGATAGACGATGACGGAATGAGAGATAATTATCGTTTATTTATACCGACGCGGGACAGTGCGCGCTGGATTGTGACAATTCTGGAATTTCATTTATCGCGGGGTCTCTCGCCGCTCGTCGTCATTTTAGCGCTGGTATGTCGTGCATTCGCGCGCAGGACAGGAAAAGCTTGTTCAGCTAAACCTTGAAGCACAGAAGTTTGACGTGCTCCCGCCGCAAATTTTGAATCCTGTCCGGCATGCGGGGCGGCACAGGGAAATTCGGGCTGCGGTCTTTCCCGGATATCTCTCCATCCGCCTCGCCCCGGACCGGAATAGCTGGCGCAGCGTCAATTGCACAATCGGCGTTTCACGACTGCTGACGGCCAATGAGCGGCCGGCGCCTGCGCCAACTGGCGTGGTTGAGGCGGTCTTGAATTGCGTCGATGACCTCGGCTATTATTACGTTAAGCGGGATCTGGTCGAAGGCCAGCGCGTGAGCGTCGTCAATGGCCCCTTTGTCCGTATCATAGGCGGCGTGTTGAATATGGACGACGGGGGCCGTTCTCGGGTTCTGTTGGAAAACATGGGCGGCAAAGTTGTTATTTTGCTGGAGCGGGGCTCGCCGGGGCTAGCGGCCTTGCGCAATTTTCTGTCGTTTGCACTTCGGGTGGGAACTTCGTTTTCACCCAAAGTGCGGTAGCATGGAAAAATCGCAACGAAAGGGTCGGCGCGCGTATCGCTCGAAAAATACCTTATTTTATGTGTTTTTTGGGTCATATTGCCAGATACGTTGAGGGCGTGAACGTTGGCGTCCGACTCTTATGAGTTTTGCTCGTCCGGCGTATCTTCGCTTCATGCGGCTATGCTCGAGCTTGTCAGCGGTCGTCCTGAATGTATTTGGACAAACCAATTCGCGTTTATTAGTTGTATGTTATGTCTGTGTTTTAGGCCTCGGAAACCACGCCCTCATAAATAATCGTCGAACGCATACCTCTGATATTTGCTTATGTATGACTGAATGAGAGACAGATTTAGATTAATCATCCCCACCCGAGATAGCGCTGCCTGGATCGGGGCTATTCTTGATCGCCATCTATCTCTTGGCGTTTCGCCGCTTGTCGTCATTGATACGAGGACGTCTGACAATACGCGGGATATCGTCCTTTCAAGGGGCGTATCATTTCTCGAGTTTACGCCACGCGGTGACTATCCTGAGGCGGGCATGCTGGAGTTCGCGGCCGAAAACGCGGGGGCGGATTGGGTTCTTCGCCTCGATGATGACGAACTTCCATCTCGCGCATTGGTTGAGTTCGTTGGGAGCGTCGGCGTAAAATCAAAAAATCAGTGCTGGTTCTTTGAACGTCGTGAACTTTACCGTGAGGACGGTCGCGTTGTCTTCAGTCAAAGTCCCGGCAAATATCCATTGCCGGACTATCCGCAATATTTGCAGCCGATGGGGCGACTTCATCACGTCGATCGTGTCAATTACCTTGAGGAAGTGCACACAGTCGGGTTTAGGGAGCTTAAACTTTTCGGATTCGCGCCGAAAGACGCTTTCATTGTTCACCTCAATTGTTTACTAAACAGCTTCTCTCGTCGTCTGAGCAAAGTATTGCGTTATGAGGAAATAAAACCCGGCGTGTCATGGGCGCTTGCAGATGAATATCTCCCGGAACTTTTTGACGCTGATTTCCACAAGTCTTCCGACGAAGGAATTGAAGAGTTCAACGACTTCATAAACGCATTACCGCGGCCGGAGCCACTTTCTGCAAAACAATTGGCGCGGGCGGATATCGAATATGCGCACGCCTGCGTCGCGGAGCGCCTGGAAAATCTGAAAGCCGCGCGCATATTTGCGAATGGGGTTCGGCGGAATGCAGATGACGTGTCGTGGATCGATTATGCGCCGCCTTACGCGCGCCGTCCGTTGGCAAAATTTTTATGTAGCGTCCCGATTAACAGGCTTAGGCGAACGGGTATCGCCTTGTGGGATTATCTCGAATTTTATGAGCGACAGGCGCAGGTCTGACGCGCCAATCTGATAAAAGGAAGAAATGCCTCGTTCGCGGTCAGGCTCACGATCGCGCAGCGCTTTTGTTGAATGCCGGGCGAAATCGAGGTCCGATTGGCGTCTGTCTCAAATCAGGATATAAAAGCCGTCGATTGATTGGACGGACTTGCAAGCGGTCATCAGTGCGGCCGCGCGATGCCACCTTGGTGGCGCGCTGGCGTTCTTTTCAACGATGAATACCCGACTGCGGTGGTCCATCAGTTGCGAACACCACCAGCGTTCGTGTGTATGCAGCCTTGAATATTCGCATGAGAGAAAAGGTGAAGAATATTGCGATTGATATTGTCGTGGCCTCAGGCGTTGTCGCACTCGCTGGATGCGCGACCTCTCCGCCGATAGCCATTGTTTTGGATGATGCAATCCTGAGAGGGGAGGGCGTCTCCGCCGAGCAGCGTTTCCGTTTCTCCGTTAAGGATGAAAAGAACCCGACGCTCTCCTGCGATGGCACGTTCCCGAACAATATCTTCAGTGTCAAATTCAGCTTTCCCTTATCCTGTTCGGATGGCCGCCAAGGTGAAGTTTTCGCCACTCGGCTGCCCGGAGAGATCCTGGGGCGTGTGCGTCTTGCTGATGGTGGCGGCGGGGTGTTCCTGTTGAGCGCAGATGCGCGACGCGTCAATTCGAAGTCTCTCCTCCTCAGCAGGATCGCTGTGGAGGAAGGTCGCAAGACTTCGAAGTAACGCCACCAGCATAATAAAACCGTTAGGTTTGATCTCCCGCGCCTGATGACTAGAAACCTCCGAAGCGCTAATTGAGGAGAGACGGGCAGCTGATGTGTGGTTGGACGCCAAGAATTTCATGAATATTTGAATTTTTGCTGAGCTTTCGCAATATATCTTGGCTAAATTAGGCTCAAGCTGCTTTTCGGCCTGCGGAGATTTCGTTGAAGAAGACTTTTTACCAATCGTATTCTTGTTGATTGGTTAGACAGCGGTAGATTTGTTCCTTGGAAGTGAACCGCCTAACGCAGGCTCATATTGAAGCGTCATTCGCCGTGAATATTTTTGACGCCGCATCGTAATCATGGCGCGATTTGTATGTCTCGGCGTTTAAATAATACCAATGTCCTCATTCTTTTTCGCACGTGTAGCGAATGTGTATAAAATCTTATCTTACCGTCAGCCGTTGGCTGTATAGAACCCTTGAACGCGTAGTTTGCCGGTATAAGTTCTGTTGTGCACTGCTGAAAAAACTTCGGGTATGTGTGTGATTGATCGTTTAATTTACACGGGCTACATAATATTTTTTGTGTGTCTTTTCCTCACCAATCAATTCTTCCTGGCCTATGATTTTTTTTTACTTGTTTTGGCGCCTCTCGCTCTGATCCCGATCCGTTTGGAGCGAATAGAAAACAGTCGTAATCCAGTTTGGTTCCGGGGAAGAATTTCTTTTGATAATCCGGGTCAGACATTGGCCTCTGCTGTGTCTCCTGTCTTTATCGGGCTCCTTTTTTTCGGTTTGGCGCTTGTTCTCTCGAGCGCTCTAGCGCCTGACCTCTCCTTGATATGGTTCCGTATATTTTTCGGTTATCTCTGCGCCATATGTCTTTTTGTTTTGATAACAGCTCGGCTAACGCTCGTTTTTGAGGATTTCACCTCGGCTTTTTTTTGCTGCTTTTGTATTATCGTGGCTATCAATGCCACGATAAATATGAGCCTCTATTTCGGGAGACTTGATAATCTGGCAGTTTTCGCCAATGTTCGTTTTTCCCCGACATTCGGACGCGCGCCGGATCATTATTTTACGAC
>CAZJAY010000063.1:0-7173 GCA_964543915.1 uncultured Methylocystis sp.
ATGACGCCGTCGCCCTGGCAGGCCTCGCAGCGTCCGCCCTTCACATTGAAAGAGAAGCGTCCGGGCGCAAAGCCACGCGCCTTCGCTTCGGGCAATCCGGCGAACCATTCGCGGATCGGCGTGAAGGCGCCGGTGTAAGTCGCCGGATTTGATCGCGGCGTGCGACCAATAGGCGACTGATCAATATCGATGATCTTGTCGATTTGTTCGAGCCCTTCGAGCCGATCGAAGGGCGCCGGTTGCTCATGCGCATTGTTGAGGCGACGCGCGATCGCCTTGTAAAGCGTTTCGATGACGAGGGTCGATTTACCGCCCCCGGAAACGCCGGTAACGGCGGTGAAAAGCCCGAGCGGGATTTCCGCTGTGACGTTTTTCAGATTATTGCCGCGTGCGCCGATAAGCTTCAGCCAGCGGCCCGCAGTGGGCTTACGCAATTGATGTTTCAGCGTGACCTGTTTCGCGCCGGTAAGATATTGTCCTGTGAGCGACGCCGGATCGGCCATGATCTCCGTCGGAGTTCCTTGCGCGACGATCCGGCCGCCATGAATGCCGGCCCCCGGCCCGACATCGACAACGTACTCGGCTGCAAGGATTGCATCTTCATCGTGTTCGACAACGATGACGCTATTGCCGAGATTGCGCAGGCGTCGCATGGTGTCGAGCAAACGATCATTGTCGCGCTGATGCAGGCCGATGGATGGTTCGTCAAGCACATAGAGCACGCCGGTCAGTCCGGAGCCAATCTGCGAGGCGAGCCGGATGCGCTGGCTTTCGCCGCCCGACAATGTGCCTGAATTCCGCGAAAGCGTGTGATAATCGAGCCCCACATCCACAAGGAACGACAGACGTTCGCGGATTTCCTTCAGAATACGGAGGGCGATTTCATTGCGTTTTTTGTCCAAAGCGGCAGGCAACGCCTGAAACCACTCCAGCGCCGCACGGACAGAAAGCTCGGAAATCTCGCCGATTTGCTTACCGGCGATCTTTACGGCGAGGGCTTCGGGCTTCAGGCGAAGGCCCATACAGGCGATGATGGGCGTCGCCGACATGAAACGGCCAATCTCTTCGCGCGCACATTCGCAGTCTGTTTCAAGTTAGAGACGTTCGAGATTGATGACGACGCCTTCAAACGGTTTCTTCACATCATAGGCGCGGAAGCCGTCCTCGTAGGAAAAGCGGATCTCCTCCGCGCCCGAGCCATAGAGAATGACATTCTGGATTTTCTTCGGCAAAGCCTCAAAGGGTGTCTCTAACCTGAATTTATAATTCTTACCCAGCGCTTCCAGCGTTTGCATGTAATAGGGCGACGTCGATTTGGCCCATGGCGCAATGGCGCCCTTGCGGAGCGTCAGCTTCGGATTTGGGACAATCAGGTCGGGATCAATCTTCTGTTCATGGCCGATGCCGCCGCAGGTCGGACAGGCGCCAAAGGGATTATTGAAGGAAAACAGGCGCGGCTCAATCTCCGAAATCGTGAACCCGGAAACAGGACAGGCGAATTTCGACGAAAAAACAATGTGCGCCGGCGCGTAATGCCTGGACACATTCGCGGCGGTTTCAGACGATGGGGCCAGGCCGGCGACGCCGGCGGCCACCTTGTCGGCAAACTCAATCACGGCGAGACCGCCAGACAGATCCAACGCTGTCTCGAAACTGTCGGCCAGACGCGCCGACAGATCGGGGCGCACGACGATCCGGTCCACCACGACGTCGATATCGTGTTTGAGCTTCTTGTCCAGAGTTGGCGGATCGGCGATGTCGTAATATTTGCCGTCGATCTTGAGACGCTGAAAGCCGCGCCGTGCGTATTCGGCGATTTCCTTTTTGTATTCGCCTTTGCGTCCTCGCACGACAGGGGCAAGGAGATAGAGCCGCGCGCTATCGGGCAAGGCGAGCACGCGGTCGACCATCTGCGAGACTGTCTGGCTTTCAATGGGCAACCCCGTCGCCGGCGAGTAGGGAATGCCGACGCGCGCCCAAAGCAGACGCATGTAATCGTGAATTTCGGTGACCGTGCCGACCGTCGATCGTGGATTTTTCGAGGTGGTCTTCTGTTCGATGGAAATTGCAGGCGACAGGCCGTCGATCTGGTCGACGTCGGGCTTCTGCATCATTTCGAGGAATTGCCGCGCATAGGCGGAGAGCGACTCGACATAGCGGCGTTGCCCCTCCGCATAGATCGTATCAAACGCGAGCGACGACTTGCCGGAACCGGACAAGCCGGTGAAAACAACAAGCCTGTCGCGCGGAATGGTGAGGTCGACGTTCCGGAGATTATGCTCGCGGGCCCCGCGGATCGAAATCACGCGCTGGTCGGAAAAAGCCTTCTCCACCGCTGCGCGAACGCCCGTTTTGCCTGTTCCTTTCCTGCCTGTTTTCGCCATTGCCGATGAAAGCCAATTTTAGGGCCGTCGGCCGCGCCCCGACCGATCAGGCTTCCTGCCACGGAAGCGGGGCCAAATCCACCATGAGCCGGACGACGCTTGCCGACCCTGAGACGACCTCCTATCAGCTAAGGGCATGACCGCGCCGGACAAGAAGCCCCTTCACCGCCATCTTTATGTTCAGGTCCTCGCCGCCATCGCGCTCGGGGCGCTTTTCGGCTGGCTCGCGCCAGCCTGGGCGGCGCAGGATTGGGTGAAGGCGCTCGGCGACGGCTTCGTGAAACTTATTCGAATGACCATCGCGCCGATCATCTTCTGCACGGTTGTTTCGGGCGTTGCGCATATCGAGGATGCGCGTCGGGTCGGCCGTGTGGGCGTCAAGGCGCTCGTTTACTTCGAAATCGTTTCGACTTTCGCGCTCGCGGCCGGGCTCCTCGTGGGAAATCTTTTCCCGACCGGGGCCGGCTTTGGCGGCGCGCCGGATGCCGGGGCCGTTGCAAAATACACGGAAATCGCCGGGAAGAGGGACGCCGTCTCACTGCTTCTGGACATCATTCCCGAGAGCGCCATCGGCGCCTTTGCGAAAGGCGATATTCTTCAGGTTTTGCTGTTCTCGCTCTTATTCGGCTTCGCGCTGCTGGCCATTGGCGAGAAAGGGCGAGGCATGCGCGTTTTCGTCGACGATGCGGGTCAGGCGATGTTCGGCGTAATCGCCATCGTGATGAAAGCCGCGCCGGTCGGCGCATTCGGGGCGATGGCCTACACCGTGGGCAAATATGGATCTGCGGCGCTGCTCTCGCTTGCCGGGCTGGTTGGCTCCTTCTACCTCGCAGCTACGCTATTCGTGGTGGGCGCGCTCGGCCTCGTCGCGCTGGCGACGGGTTTTAATATCTTCCGGTTGCTGCGTTATCTGAAGGAAGAGCTGCTGATCGTGCTCGGCACATCTTCCTCTGAAAGCGCCCTGCCCGGCCTGATGACGAAGCTCGAACGGCTGGGTTGCTCAAAGCCCGTCGTCGGCCTCGTCGTGCCCACGGGATACTCTTTCAACCTCGACGGCACGAATATCTACATGACCCTCACGACGCTTTTCATCGCCCGTGCGATGGGGGTCGAACTCGATTTCAGCCATCAGGCAAGCGTTCTATTGGTGGCCATGCTGACCTCGAAAGGCGCAAGCGGCGTTTCCGGCGCCGGCTTCGTCACCCTGGCGGCGACGCTTGCAGCCGTCGATCCGGCCCTTGCGCCCGGCATGTCGCTTGTTCTCGGAGTCGACAAATTCATGGCGGAATGCCGGGCGTTGACCAATTTCATCGGCAACAGCGTCGCAACCATCGTCGTGGCGGCATGGGAAGGAGAGCTGGATCGTAGCCGGATGGCGGAAACGCTGGGCGGCGGGGCCGACGCCCAGGATCACGGCGGTTCGCGCGGCTTGTTTCCCTGACGCGGCAATGATAGAACAAAAAAAGAACATTTGCCGATGATCTGTGGACAAGGCTTGACGCCGCAAGAGCGCGCCGTCTGTTTCGTCTAGAATTCGTGACGGAAGAGTTGTGGAGAGAAAGCATGGCGGGCAGCGTCAACAAGGTTATTCTGGTCGGCAATCTGGGCCGGGACCCGGAGGTGCGCACCCTGCCCTCCGGCGATCGCGTTGTGTCGTTCTCGCTTGCGACGACGGAATCCTGGCGCGACCGCAACAGCGGCGAGCGAAAGGATCGCACCGAGTGGCATAACGTTTCGATTTTTAATGAGAATCTCGGAAAAATCGCGGAACAGTATTGCCGCAAGGGCTCGAAAATCTACCTCGAGGGTCAATTGCAGACCCGGGAATATACCGACAAGGACGGGAATCAACGCAAGGCGACGGATGTCGTCATCCAGCGTTTTCGCGGCGAACTCACGCTGCTCGACAGCAAGGGTGGACGGGCTGAGGGAGATTACGATGGCGGCGGACGCGGCCAGACGGGGGGCGCGTTCGGGCGCTCTTCCCCGATGGAGCGCGTCGACGATGATCGCCGCAGCGGCGGCGCGCCGGCCGGCCGTCTGTCCGAACAGCTCGTCGACGACATGCCGTTCTGTCGTCGTGGCGCTGGCAGCGGCGTTGAGGGGTCGTCCGTGCGAAAGGCGCGGGATTGCCTCCGGGCGGCCTTTGCGTTAGCACCAAAGCCGCCAAAAGACACAGAAAAGGCAGAACAGATGAGCAAGCGGCCGATCAACTATCTGCATGTCTCGACGCTTGTCGCCGTGGCGATCCTGGTGGGAACAGAACTTGTCGGCGCCTCCTGGGCGGCGGGCTGGGCGCTTGGCGGACTTTTCCAGCTTGAACCGTGGATCAGCCGAACGATTGAGATCCTGTTCTCCATCGCCGGATTTGTCGGCCTCTATTTCTTCATGCGCACGGCCATCAGAAACGAACCGGTCCGAAGCTGACGTTTGCGAACAGGACGCGCGCGCCAGCAGCGGCGTCAATCGGGCGGCCCGGGCGCCGGACTGAGTTAACCGGGGTTTTCAAATGGTCGGACAGCAGGATCGGCGTGGCTTTCTGAGGATGGCGGCGGCCTCCGGCGCTCTGGGCGCAGTCGGTGTTACGCCGACGATCGCGGGCGATGCAATCGGCAATGTCAAACTGGCCGAAGCCCGCCCTTTTACCTTCGAAACGCTGAAAGACGAAGCCCGCCGTCTTGTCGGTGAGCCCTACCGGAAACCGGTCACGCCTGCTCCGGAAATAACGTCGCAAATTGATTATGAAGCGTGGGGCCATATCACTTATAACACCGATCATGCGCTTTACGCAGACACGGCTGAAAAGTTTCCGATCGAATTTTTTCACCTCGGCAAGTTTTTCCAGAAAGCCATCCACGTTCATGTTGTGACGAACGGTCAGTCGCGAGAGGTCCTCTACGATCCTTCCTACTTCAATATGCCGTCCGACTCGATCGCCCGCCAAATACCGGCTGGGGCCGGCTTCGCAGGCTTCCGAATCCAGGAATCAAAGGACGGACCACTCGACTGGAAGAAAAATGATTGGGTGGCCTTTCTCGGAGCCTCCTATTTCCGGGCGATCGGCGAATTGCGGCAATATGGTCTCTCCGCGCGCGGCGTGGCGCTCGACACGTGGCAGTCGGGGTCGAATGAAGAGTTTCCTGACTTTACCCATATTTATGTTGGTCCGGAGACAGCCGGGAGCGTCATCCTCCATGCGCTGCTCGAAGGCCCCTCGATTGTCGGGGCCTATCGTTTCGTCATGACGCGCGGCAAAGGCGTGGTGATGGATATTGACTGCGCCCTGTATCTGCGGGGCGCGTTTACGCGTTTTGGCCTCGCGCCGCTCACGTCGATGTACTGGTTCTCGGAAACGGTAAAAACGACGGGCGTCGACTGGCGGCCGGAGATCCACGACTCCGACGGACTCGCCATGTGGACAGGGACCGGCGAACGTCTGTGGCGTCCGCTGAACAATCCAGGGCGCGTGATGGCGTCAGCGTTTGGCGACACAAATCCGAAAGGTTTTGGGCTGCTGCAGCGCGACCGGACCTTCGATCACTATCTGGACGGCGTGTTCTATGATCGTCGTCCCAGCGTCTGGCTCGAACCGAAGGGCGATTGGGGCAAAGGCGCCATTCACCTCATCGAAATCCCGACCGATGATGAAATCCACGACAATATCGTCGCTATGTGGGTGCCCGACAAGCCGGCAAAACCCGGCGCAGTTTTCGAGTTGTCCTATCGATTGCACTGGTTGGCGGACGAGCCCTTTCCTTCGCCGCTCGCGCGCTGCGTCGCGACCCGTCTTGGCAATGGCGGACAGCCGGGTCTGCCGCGCCCGAAAGGCGTCCGCAAATTCATGGTGGAGTTTCTTGGCGGTCCGCTGGCGGACCTTCCGTTCGGCGTCAGGCCCGAGCCCGTCCTCTGGGCGTCGCGCGGGACCGTCTCCTATATTTTCACTGAAGCTGTTTTCGACGATGCGCCCGGCCACTGGCGCGCGCAATTCGATCTGACGGTTGAAGGGACCGAGCCGGTTGAAATGCGCCTCTACCTGAAGAACGGCGAAAAAATCCTGAGCGAAAACTGGATGTTTCAGTATCATCCGTTCTGATGCGCGGCGGACGACGGATATGCCGCGCCTATCGATCTTTTTCGAGCATAGAGATGAGATTGCGCGTCGCATCTCTCCATGACACGACGCCCGCAACTTGTCGCTCCTTAGACGGCTTCAGATCGCTTTTCACCAACGCCGCCAATGACTGCCGATCAAGATGATCGAAGAAGCAAACGTCATCCGCGCCGACTTCACGAAAGATTGGAATATCGCTCGCCAGCACGGGTAACCCCATCGCAATCCCCTCGACGAGCGGCAGACCGAATCCCTCGACGAGCGATGCGCAGATCAATCCATGTGCATGGGCATATAGCCACGCCAGTTCATTATCGCCCGCGTCCGGAAACCAGAATAGCCGTCGACCAAATTCCGGATGATTGCGAATGCGCGACTGAAGCGCGCGCGACCCCCAGCCGGGACGGCCAACAATAAGAAAAGAGAGGTCCGCGCCCTGCGCCCACAGATCCTCAAAAGCGTCGATCGTAAATGCCTGACTTTTGATCGTGCTGAGCGTTCCCACGCTTATGAAAAATGGTCGGCCGGCATGCGCGAGCCTCTCGCTGCGGGGCGTCGCCTGCTGATGCCTGTTGCCTGAGAAATCCGCGCCGAGCGTCCAGACGTAAATCTGCTGTCCGTTCTTTGGGTTCTGGCGATTTTCAGCGCAATAACGGCGATAATCATCGGCTACCGTAT
>CAZJAY010000064.1:0-7171 GCA_964543915.1 uncultured Methylocystis sp.
ACGGTTCGCCCTTCCAGTCCGCCATCTCCCGCGAGTCGATCGCCCTGGGCGTCGACGGCGAGACGATCATCGCCAATTTCGGGCCGCGTCGCGCCTATGCGCCGCCGGCCAGGCGGGAGAAGGAAGCTGCGCCGGCGCCTGTCCGCGTCGCCAGGAGCGAGCAACGCGAATATGTCTATCTGGTCGAAACCCAGCGCCGGCTCGATCCTGATGAGCGCGAACTGGTTGGCGACTGCCAATGCACGACGGCCCCCCTTCATGCGCTGAAACTTGCCGCCCAATCGGTCATGGGCGAGGCGATCATTGCGATTGTTCCGACTGATCGCGACAACGACCACCGGCTTGCGGCGCAGACCATGAACAGGCTGCAACAGGCAATCCGCCAACAGGGCTTGGCGCAGAAGGTCAGCGTCGAGTTCGCGCCGTTCGTCGTGCGCGCCTTCGCGGCGTGAGGGAGGCTTTTATGCGAATCGTAATCCCGATGGTCAGCAGGCGCCTCAGTGCGTCCGAGCGCAATGACTTGCTCGAACGATATGCCGCCGATGACATTGCGCGGCATGCTGATGACGCGGTGGCCGAACTGGCGCGTATCGTTCTCGATGGCTTCGCACCCCATCGCCTCGAATTGATCTACGTCCCGTCCGACCGAGATCCTGACGCCGCCAATGCTGCGGCCGACGCCCGCAATGCGCGCAGCATCGCTGCTCGCTACAAGGTCGCGCAATACGTCACCACCGAGATCGCGAGCGAGACGATCGCCGCGCAGCCCGTTTACGCAGCATAAGGAGAACATCAATGTCAGACGTTGACGATATTGACCTGAATGCCCTGACGCCCGCCGAGCGTGAAGCGCTGGCGCTTGATGATAACGGTGAGCCGCCGGCTCCCGCTGCGGATGCCTATGACGCTGAATATGAGCTTCGTGAAGATATTGAGCCGCTACTCAAGGCGGATATGCCCGCGAACGGCGCGGAAATTGAATCGCGTATTGACGCGGAAGAGGTCAGACTCTCTAAACTCTTTGACGAAGGCGACATCACATCCGACGAATATCGTCAGGCGCAGCGCGAATTAAATTCCCATCGCGAAGAGCTTAATTGGCGCAGGCGTAAAGCAGAACTGGCGCGCGACATGAGCAGCCAGGCCGAGACGGCGGCGTGGAATGCCGAGGTCGCCCGCTTTATGACCACGACAGGCGCCGATATTGCGAAGTCGATGACGCGCATGAAAGCCTTTGACAATATCGTCCGCGATGTCACGTCCGACCCGGCCCGGAAAAACCTGACTGATCGCGCGCAGCTTGCCCTTGCATACAAGCTCTACCAGCAGGAATTCGGTAGCGGCTCGCCCGCTGGTCGGCGTGACGACAGCATGAGCACAGCGTCGGCGCCTGGAAGCATGGGCAGCGGATCAGCCAATGCGGTTTCGTTCGACAAGATCGACAAGCTCGCCGAATCTGACCCGCGCGCATACGAGCGAGCCGTGGCGAAAATGTCGCCGGAAGAATTCGACCGTTTCGCGAACAGGTGACGCCATGCCGCCGAACAACATTGTCAGGCCGCGATCCATTCTGGACAGCATGAAACGATTCGCCGCCATGAACCAGCAACGCAATCAGGTGCGCGCCAGTGACGATTACGAGAGTTGGGTCCGCGACGCGCTCGAGAGCGGTTTGTATTATCTGGATCCCGAGACGGGGCAGTTGCGGCGCAAAAAGAGGCCAGGCGAAGAAGGCGGCGACGACGAAGATTGATAACGCCGACGCTGGCCGTTAAAAGCCCCCGATCGCCGATTGCGCAATCGGATAGAGAGGCTGGCCAGCGTGGACGTATCGCGGCCAGCCTTTCGCATTTGTGGCTGAGAAGGTTTCTGAGGCTGTCGTACACATGTACGACGACCTTTCGTCTCACTTCCGCGCCCTTACTGAAATCCACGACGCTCCTGACGCAGAGCAAGAGCTACTCGGTTGACCTGATCGCCCGTAGTCTTCCCGAGGATTGGGGGGATTGTTCGGAACGCTCCGAACACTGAGGAAATTAAGACCGAGACCCACGAAATCCCGCCTGTAGAGGCTGAAATCGTCGAAACGACCGAGTCCGACGAGCCTGTTTTGGAGCCGGAAGATTGGGGGAAGCGTTCGGCCCTGAGTTTGGGTTGAAGAACGAGGCGTCCCGCACTGAGTGCGGAACGGAAGAAATTACCGCGACTGTCACTGAAATCCCGCCTGTGCAGGCTGAAACGTGCGAAATCTCTGAATCCGAAAAGCCCACAGTCGCCGAAGCGGTTGAAACGACACAGCAGACAGTTTCAAAGTGGCTACAAGATTTTCCGAAAACGGAAAAATTTGTAGAGCCCCCCGGCGCGACGAAGGACCGCTGGCGGCGCATGGCGGCAGGATAGCAGGCAAATTGTGAGCAAACTCACGATTTGGACGCGCCGCTCGGCTGGCAAATGGAAAGCATGCTTTCCATTTGGCGACGCCTTGCCAATCGCCGAAGCCGGCGTCAGTCGCCGCACCCTTCAGCGCCGAGCGGCGGCAAGGAAAGCGGAAAAACAAGGGGATCATCGAAGTCTGTCGCGTCACACGACACACTTCAAAAACCCACCGTCACCGAGGCTTTGTCGAAGGATCTGGGGATCGTGTCGCTGACGCCGTGACGAATGTTCGTCACGCCGCTCCCCGCTGGCTCTGGCCTGCGATTGACGCCGGCTCGCGGCTCATGTTTCCTCGCCACATGCCCGAACGTCTTCTCATTTGCGGCGGCCGCGCCTTTACGGACGAAGAAGCCGCCTTTGCCTTTCTCGATCGGCTGCATGCCGAGCGCACGGTCTCGCTTGTGATTGAAGGCGGCGCGCGCGGCGGCGATGCGATCGGGAGAGCCTGGGCGGAGGCGCGCGCCATCCCGGTCATGACGTTCGAGGCGGACTGGGCTGAGTTGGGCAGAAAGGCTGGCCCGCTGCGCAATCTCAAGATGCTGCAACAGGGGCGCCCGACGCTGGTCGCAGCATTGCCGGGCGGGCGCGGCACGGCGCATATGGTTACGATCGCGCGTGAGGCGGGCGTCGAGGTGATTCAAATGTCGGTGGTGGCTAATAGCCGTTTCGATCCAGCCCCAGAACGTCCCTAGGGAATAGCTCTGTGTTTCCGTTTCTCAATACCTTGTCGCCGTCGAATTTGTCCGCCTTGTGATCGCTCAATAATTGGCGCTCCATTTTCAGCGCGTCTTCTCCGTCGTCGAACCTCCAGACTTTGATCTCCTTGAGGTTCAGTCTCTCTCCTTCAAAGCGATCGGCCACCGTGTAATTTGTCACGCCAACCTTATAAAGACGGCCATAAACAACGTGTTCGATGCGGATATAGTAGACAATCCCGGCCTTGTCAGGATTGAAGCCGGTCGATCCGCGCTTCAATCTCTGGCGAATATGTTTCAACCATTTATTCGTAACCGCAGCGTCATAGGCTTTCGGGCACGCATCTCGAAAATCTCGGATGGTCTCAAAGGGCTCGGCGGCTTCAAGGACTTTTTCAAGCGTCCAGAGTTGGAACGAGATCGGGATATGACCGAACACGTCATCAGCCCAACCATGCGAATAAACGGCGTCGTAAAGCCTGGGATCGTTTTCTTTGACCTCATTACGAGTCGCGTAATCCCGCTCTAAAACTCTCGCTTTGGCCTTTTCGACCGTCCAATGTTCTACGTCGTAGATCATGTGGGCGCAGATTTCGTTGAGCCAGCCGTTTTTGATAGCCGCCTTAAACGCACCGGGTAGCGCGCGCTTGAATTGTTGCTGGGATGGGAAGGGAGCAGCGGCGGCTCGCGTTGTGGCGAGCGTCCATTTCTCCCTGCCGTTTTCCAGTCCCTTAAACGCCTCTTCCTGCACGCCCATTCTAATGGCCGCGTTGTAGGCGACCTTATCGTTTTCTCTGAGATCCCTGATCGCTGTGAATTGCTGGCAGCGGGAAATAGCCTCTTCTTTTGTCAGGAAATTCGGATGCTTGCGTAGCCGCCTGGAAAGTTCATCCAGCCAGCCTTCCTTACTGGCCTTGTTATAGGCGCCCTTGGCGGCCTCGATGAACGATTGAAGCGTTTCGTGCTTCGCCGCCTCTTCCATGATCGTTTCGTATGTCCAAACCCGGCGCATAAAAAATAATCCTCGCGCGATCTTACGGATCCTTGGCCTCGTCCGGTTTCGGCGGAACGTCGTCCTCGATGACCATGACGGCCATTTCCTGCAACATTTCGTTGTTGAGCCGATTGATTTCTCTACGCAGCTTGTGAAACTCGGACTCGGCCGGCTCGTCGTCCACGTCGAATTCTTGCCGCCCCATAGGCCGCTCGCGCTTTTGCTCGTCGGCATAGTCGTTGGCGATCGTGTTTTCTGGCAGGTCAACGTAGCGGATCATGGCTCGCTCCCTCTTCGGCGCCGAATGTCTGACTCGAGCCGAGATAAGAACCGTCGGCGCCGGTCCATTCGGTCTGGTCGCCAAACTGCATCGACGACGCGACGGGCCGGCCGAAGGCGTCGTTATAGAAAACGATCCCGCCGAACCGATCGGCGGATCCGAGATATTCGCCATTTGGTCCGTTGAAGAATGTCGTCGTCTGCGCGGCCGCGGGTCCGGCGAGCAGGGCCATGGTGAGGGTTAGGGCGGCGCGAGTCATGTGGTCGCCTCGTCGAGCTTCTGCGTGATGAACTGGTTCAGGCTCTCCCCGGCGCTGATCGCGCGGTCGGCAATGCGCTTGTGGAGGTCTGGCGGGATCCGCAGCGACAAGGTTCCCGAATAGCCCTTCTCTGGCTCGACGCCGCGCTCGGCGCACCATGCCCGATAATCTTCGATCGTCTCTCGGAACGCGGCCTTGAGTTCGTCCACCGTTCTCCCGGCGAAATGCAGTGTTGACCGCGTGTTGACGGTCGAGCCGTGCATAAGGTCGTCGCCGTCTTCGTATGTGACTTCGGCAATGAAGCCGTCGTGCTTGAGGATCATGGTTTCACTCCTGCGCTGACCAGGAACTTGCGGACGGCTGCGACTGCGCCTTTGTCGGTCTCGGGCTTTGGGTGGGGCCGGTGGAACACGGCGTCGATCCCGTTGAGACTGACCCGGACACGCGACCCGGCCCCTTCCGACACGTCCGCGCCCATGGCCATCAGCAGCGCCTCGATGTCAGGCCACCTGATGTCTGGCGGGACGGGGCGGGCAAAGATCGCCGCGATGGTCCGCTTGTGCTTCGCGTTCATTCCTAAGTGATACCAGAAAATGGTATCGCAGTCTAGGAAGACAAGGGGCAGCGCGCGTTTCGAGGACCAACAAAAAGGCCGCCGGGATCGCCAGCGGCCTTCGCCGTCCCGATTGCTCGAGCTTCAGTTCTTGACGAACTTCATCAGGCGCTTGCCCTTCTTGTCGAAACTGCACTGGAAGGTCTTTTGCTCTTCGCCAATGCGGATCATGCCATTGACCGGATGCGTGCCGTCCGTGCGCGTGCCTTCGTATTTGGTGTCCACCATGTTCGGGTCGCCCTTGTAGGCTTTCGCGGCCTTGGCCCGGCAGGCGGCAAGCATGCTCTTCATCACCGGCTCGGAAATGTTGTCGGCGCCAGCGTCGCTCGGAGCCACAGCGGCGGCATCGCCGGTAGCAGCGGCGCCGCCCTTCCCGTCCTCGGCCGCGCGGCACCCTTCCTTGTAGGATGCGCCGTGCTGGTTCTCGTCCCACTTGCCTGCCGAGCAGTCCGCGAAGCCGCGCTTGTATTCGCGCGATGAAGCGGTGCTTTTGGCGAGGACAGGCGAGGCGATCGCGATGGCGGCGACGCCGAGAAGGGCGGCGGTGACGGTCTTCATGTGGATGCTCCGGAAAGCTGATTGCGGGAGGTTTATGCGGGCCGCCGGGTTAACGAGGCATTAACCATCGCGCGCCAGCAGTAGATCAAGCTGACAAATCATGACGCCTCGGAGAACTGACGTTGAAAAGAGCTATTACCCAACTGCTTTTCCTGATTTGGTCTGCCTCTTCTGCCTTGGCGGCTCAAATCGACGTGGTCGATTTCGGGACGGGGAAGTCAATAGTTTTCACCGGAGAGATTTTGTCCGGTGACGCTGTAAAATTTCGAGAAGTCGCCTATCGGCGCAGTTCCAATATTGTGATTCTGAAAAGCCCAGGTGGAAGCCTTAATGCCGGGTTAGAGATCGCCCAGGCTGTGAGGGAACTGGGGCTTACAACGGCTGTTCCAGCGAAAGGCGGCTGCTACTCTGCCTGCGCCCTGATTTGGGTTGCCGGGGTTCAGAGATACATGAGTCGGTCAGCGCAGATTGGCTTTCACGCGGCCTACTATCGTGAAAACGGCGTCACCAGGGAAACAGGTGTGGGGAACGCCCGTGTAGGAGCGTTTCTGACCAGAATTGGATTGCCTGAGAGCGCGGTCATCTACATGACTGTTGCTCCACCTGATGATTTTGCTCCCTTAACGCCAGAAGTCGCTCGCAAGATTGGCGTGGACTTCGCCTATTTTGACCCGCCACTACAGACTAAACCTACCGAAGAAACGGCGTCCCCGACACGCAGCGGAGGCTTGCATTATGTGGCAGGCTTGAACCCGCGAGGGGATAACTGGCTAGCGCTGAAAACCGGCCCTTCAATAGACGCTTCGAGGATCGCAAAGCTTCCCCCGAATACTTTTCTGAAAGTCGTGTCAAAAGAGGGTGAGTGGCTTCGAGTAGAACTGGAAGACGGGCGAACAGGCTGGGTCTTCTCAAAGTTCGTCAAATGCTGCCGATAGCTGCAAAAGAGCCAGCCTGGGTTGATCCATGGAGCGGCTTGGGTGATCGCGCCTCGCGCGGCAACCTTTCGGCCCAGTTCGCCGAAACGAGGGTGTAGGCCGCTGACGAGCGCGGGCTGGGGGCCGTTTCGGGCCGATTAGCCGATTCGCGATTGGGCGGCATCGATAATGACTGCGGCTGCGCGGAAGCGAATCAGTCCGATCCGATTCCGCTGGAAGGCATCTAATCGGCCGGCCGATCTGGCCGAAAAGCCGTTGATACGTTTCGTGATACAAATATTTTCCACATTGACAAAATCGACTCTTTATCGCTCAGTTTCAATAGTTTACGCATAGCATTTCGACGCCGGCCAGGGGCACCAATAATTTGAACAAAACCGAGTAATAACAAAATCTTATAC
>CAZJAY010000065.1:0-7101 GCA_964543915.1 uncultured Methylocystis sp.
GGTTCGGTCTGTCGCCCGCGCAATCGGGGCTCTTGACCGTCGCCGGCGCTGCGGGCGCCAGCGCCATGAAGATGACGGCGAAGCCGATCATCGGCCGCTTCGGCTTCCGACGCGTCCTCGCGGCGAATGCGCTCATTTCGGCGGCTTCTATCGCTCTCTATGCAGGTTTCACGCCTGCTACGCCGCATATTCTTATGCTTTTCGTTATTCTTCTTGGCGGTTTTTTCCGCTCGCTCGAATTCACGGCGCTCAACGCCATCGCCTACGCCGATGTCGCGCAGACAGATATGAGTCGGGCCACGAGTTTCGCGGCCGTCGGCCAGCAACTCTCCCTTTCTGTCGGCGTCGCCATTGGCGCCGCGGCGCTGGAGCTGGTTCGTCGTCCGGAGGCCGCCGGCGGCGCGCTCGCGGCGACGGATTTCCCCCTCGCCTTTCTGACCGTCGCCGGCATTTCGGCGCTGTCAGCGGCAATCTTCCTGAAACTGCCCGGAAACGCCGGCGAAAATCTCGTGGGCCGGTAGCGCGTCGACAAGCGGGCGCCGCCCCAACCTCCGGAACACGGCCAGTGCTTTCGCGATCACGACGACGCCGCATGCGGCGAGGCTGGCCGCCGCCCGCACATGCACGGTTTCGCGCCAATCCGGATGATCGCTGTCGGAGGAAAGCGCGATCCGGTCGCCATCCCGGCGCATGCGACGCAGCGATATCTCGCCGCCGTCCGTTCCGGGGCATTCAACCAGCACAAGATCGCCATGAGAGGGCGGCGCGCCCGAGGCCGCCATATCGACGCACAGAATCGCATCGCCGTCGCGCGCAACGCGATTTACAAACTCCCCTTCGACGATGAGCGCGAATTGCCGCGCAGGCGGATGGCAGGTCAGATGCGGGAACCACGAATATTCGCCAATACCGTAGGGCGCCCGACGAAGCGCCCGCCCATCCGCGATCAATAGGGGGCGCCGGTCGGCATATGACCCAATGCGCGTCGTCTCCGGTTGCAGGGAGGCGTCGAGCAGCGGCGCGCCCGCGCCGTCGGTCGCCGTTTCGCCAAGCAAAAGCCAGGTCGGCGGCACTCTGAACGCCCGGGCATAGCGGATGGCGGTGCGCGCATCGAAGGCGTTTTGCCCGTTTTCATGCGCGCGATAGGTGGAAACCGGCCACCGGAACCGCTTTATTGCGTCAATAGCTGTCGGAAAACCAGCTGCGAGCCGCGCCCGGCGCAGCCGACCATGGCTCGTATCGATATTTTTTTCGGAAAAATCATTTTTGACCATAAAACATAGGGTATGCGATCGGCCGCCCTCGTCTACAACGATTGCGTAACGGATTTACGCAATCCGTGGCGGTCCGCCGGGGGGGCCGCCGCCCGTCTTGCGGCGCCGCAGCGTCGCGCCCGGCGTTTCGCCAAACATGCGACGGTAGAAATCCGCAAAGCTCGACGGGGATGCGAAGCCAAGCTCATAGCCCAGTTTGGCGATATTCATTGCTTCCGGCTCGGCGCGCGTCAGCGCTTCGTGCGCGAGGCGCAGACGTTCGCGCCGCTGCCACGCCATTGGCGAACAACGGAAATGTTTGAAGAAGATATACTGAAGGGCGCGGCGCGAGAGTCCCGTCATGACCTCCATTTCGGTCAGGGTCAGAAAACGATCGCGGGCGCTGCGAATGGCGTCGCAAAGCATATCGATCCTGTCATGCGAGACAGCTGGAGCGGACGGCTGACCGTCAAACAGCAGTTCGGGCGCAAGCGACAGGGCTGCGAGACGATAGAAGTGATCGTCAAGGCCAAGGATTTCCGGAATGCGCTGATCATGGAAGGCGCCATGGCGCCCCTCCGCATCGAGCATGCGGAAGAACGATCCGAACATGCGCCGGAAATCGATATTCCCGCGCTCAATTGCGGCCGTCTGTGTCTCGTGTAAACGGTCGAGACCGAAGGCGTGACCGCCGCCTCCCGATATCGTATCCAGGGTCCGCAGCAGACGCACGGGATCTATGCGAGCGACGACGGCGGAATAGGGCAACGCGTCAACAATTCGCGCCGCAGCGCCCTGCAGGGATACCACATCGCAATTTATTGAGATGCGCTCTACGCTGTTACGCGGCGCCAATGAGATTGACCCGGCCAGCATCACGACAAATTCGACCGTATCGGCAGCGCCGAGTTCGATCAATACGCTCGATGAGGCGCAACTGAGAAGATCAAGGCCGCCAAGGCGCACGAGGGCGGATTTCACAAAGAATTCCTGGAGTGCGCCGCGCGCTTCATATCCGTTCAGACGTGACGTCGAGGCGGCGAATCTCAATGCCGCCTCGCGCGGAGTCGTGATTTGCCGCGCGATCTTTTCGCCAAAGGCGAAGGGTCCGGGAAACATTGGCTTGTCGTGCTTTTTCCCATCGTCCCCCATTGTCATCGCCGCTCATATTCCACGAAATTTTCCAATCCCTTCATGCGCCAGCTCAGCTGCCGCCCGCCTCGCGCCGCCGCAGCGTCGCGCCCGGCGTTTCGCCAAACATGCGACGGTAGAAATCCGCAAAGCTCGACGGGGAAGCGAAACCGAGCTCATAGCCCAGTTTGGCGATATTCATCGCCTCCGGATCGCCGCGCGTCAGCGCTTCATGCGCGAGGCGCAGGCGTTCGCGTCGCTGCCATGCCATCGGGGAGCAACGAAAACGTTTGAGGAAATTGTGCTGAAGGGTTCGACGGGAGAGCCCCGTCATAACCTCCATTTCGGTAAGGGTCAGAAAACGATCGCGGGTGTTGCGAATGGCGTCGCAGAGCGTGTCGATCCTGTCATGCGAGACCGTTGGAACGGACGGCTGACCGTCTAGCAGCAGTTGGGGCGCAAGCGACAGGGCGGCGAGCCGATAGAACTGATCATCAAGGCCAAGGACTTCCGGAATGCGATGATCATGGCACGCGCCATGCCCCGCCTGCACGTCGATCATCCGGAAGAAGCTTCCGAAAACGCCTCTGAAATCTATATCTCCATGCTGCATTCTAACGGTCTGGGTCTCGCGTAAACGGTTGAGACTAAACCCGTGACCGACGCCGCCGGAGATCGTGTCCAGCGTCCTGAGCAGACGCGCGGGATCAATCCGCGCCACGACGCCCGAGCAGGGTTGCGCTTCAACAAGCCGCGCCTCGCCGCCCGACAAAACGCCAACATCTCTGTCATAGTTGATGCGCTTGCCGCTGGCGCGTTGAGACAGGTTAACGCGCCCGCCGAGCGTGATGACGAATTCGATGGAATTTGAATCGCCCAGATCGATAACGACGTTCGATGACGCGTAACTGAGAAGATCGAGATCGCCAAGACGGACCAGCGCGGACTTGACGAAGAATTCACCCTGCGACCCGCGCGCCTTGTACCCGTTTAACGATGGCGTCACCACGGCGGTCTGCAACGCCGCTTCTTCGGGGGTCGAATAGCTGCTGGCAATGCTTTCGCCAAAGGCGAAGGGGCCGGGGAACATCGGCTTGCTACGCTTTTTCCCATCGTTCCCGATTGTCATCGGCGTTCACATTTCGTGATGTTTTTTCACCGCGCCCGGCGCTCGGTGATGCGAAGACATATCAACCGCCGCCGATTGGGCGCCCCCTCCCGGAAATAGGGGGTAGACGCGGGCCGCCGCGCCGACAGGCCGGGGACGGGCGGACAACGCCCGAGAGAGGCCGAACAAAACCACCCTCTCCCGCTGCTCCGTGAGGTAAAAAAAGCGGCCGTCGCCGTCCGCGCCGCGAGGCCGGACGCGCATGGACGCACGGATCGTAAGGCTGAAGCTACTGGTCATTCGGGATGCGCCGAGTATGAGCCACGCTCAAGTTGCTCATATTGTGCATAGAAACGGCAATAAGAAAACTCGGAAAAATCAATGTTGCAGCGCATCAATCTGCTAAAATTCATACATCTCGCCGGGCGTGATCGCGCGATATCAATCCCGACGGCCGCGAAAGCCCGACGCCAGCACGTAAAGTTCGGCCGAGTCGGCGCGGCTCGCCGCCGGTTTGACATGCCGCACGGCGGCGAAATCGCGTTTCAGCCGGGTCAATAATTGCCCTTCCGTCCCGCCCTGGAGAACCTTGGCGACAAAAAACCCGCCCGGCGCGAGGACCTCCATGGCGAATTCGGCCGCCAGTTCCGCGAGGGCGACGATCCGGAGATGGTCGGTCTGCCTGTGTCCGGTGGCGTTGGCCGCCATATCGGACATGACGCCATCGGCCGCGCCGCCGAGCATGGCCCTGATGAGGTCGGGCGCATCCGGATCGTTGAAATCCTTCACCGCGAAATCGACCCCGGCGATGGCCTCCATTTCCAGCAGATCGACGCCCACGACCTTGCCGCGTCCGTCCTTCGCCTTGACGCGTTGGGCGGCGACCTGCGACCAGCCGCCCGGCGCGGCGCCCAGATCAATGATCCGCCCGCCCGGCCGAAAGAGATGAAAGCGTTCGTCCATCTCGATGATCTTGTAGGCCGCCCGCGACCGATAGCCGTCGCGTTTCGCCTGCGCGACATAGGGATCGTTGAGCTGCCGCTGCAACCAGAGCGTCGAGGACAGCGAGCGCTTGCGCGCCGTCTTCACCCGGGTCTTGAGCGACCGCCCGCCCTCGCGGCCCGAGATATTTCCGCCCCCCGCGCCGCCGGTCACGCCCGGACCCTGTCGCGCGGCGCGTAAACGCCTTCCGCTGCCGGCGCCATCTCAATCTGGCGATCATGATATTCGATCAGCGTGGAGCGATGGCCGATCGAGACGATGGTCGTCTGCGGCAGGCGCGCGCGCAACATGCGATAGATTTCGCCCTCAAGCCGCTCATCAAGCGCCGAGGTCGCCTCGTCGAGGAACAGCCAGTCCGGCTTCGCCAGCAACGCCCGCGCGATCGCGACGCGCTGCTGCTCGCCGCCGGAGAGGCGCTGGCCCCAGTTATTGTCTTCGTCCAGCCGCTCGACAAATGGCGCCAGCTGCGCGTCGCGCAACGCCGCTTCAATCTCCGGACGGGCGTAGCGGCCGGCGTCGCCCGGGTAGACGATCGCCTCCGCGAGCGTGCCCATGGGGATATAGGGACGCTGAGGGGCCAGCATGATGGTCGCGCGCTCCGGCAAGGCGATGCGACCGCCGCGCCAGGGCCAAACGCCGGCGATGGCGCGGAAAAGCGTCGACTTGCCCGAACCGGACGGGCCCGTGAGCAAAACCGACGTCCCGGCGACAAGGCGCAGCTCATCGACATGAACGATGCGTCGTCCATCCGGCAGCGACAGATCGAGCGCGTCAATCGCAAGATCCGATCCCGTCACCCGATCGATCAACGGCGCGCGATCGCCCTGTTGGCGCACGCTGTCAATAGCGGCGTCGAATGAGCTGAGACGATCCAGCACGGATTTGAAATTCGCGAGCGAAGTATAATAGTTGATGAAAAACGTCAGCGCGCCCTCAACGCGTCCGAACGCGCTCGCGGTCTGCGTCATCACGCCGAGCGCAATCTTGCCGCCGAAGTAAAAGGGCGCTGTGATGATGTAGGGAATGATCGGCGAAAGCTGGCCATAGGTGGCGGTGAAAGCCATCAATTGCTTGCGCTTGTTCACAATGCCCAGATAATTGAGCACGATGCCGCTGAACCGGTGGAACAGGGAGCGGCGCTCCGCCCTTTCGCCGGCCAGCAATGCGATCTGCTCGCTGTATTCGCGCAGACGGGCGAGCGAAAAACGAAAGTCCGCCTCGCGACGCTGACGATCGAAATAAAGCGCGGTGAGCGACCGGCCGATCAGATGGGTGACGAGCGTGCCAAGCGCGGCGTAGAGCAGCACCACCCAGAACAGGAAGCCGGGAATATAGATTGTCGTGCCGGGGAAAGGATAATTGCCGGAAAGCTCCCACAGCATGACGGAGAATGAGACAAGCGAACTCACCGTCGAGATCAGCAGGATCGTATAGGAATAGACCCCGTAGCCATCCTCCCCGCCGCTAATGAAACGATTCACGTCTTCGGCGATGCGCTGGTCGGGGTTGTCAGCCTCGCCGCCGGCGAGCGCCATGCCATAGTGCGTGTGCCCGCCCAGCCAGCGCTCGACGTAATGTTCGGTCAGCCAGCGGCGCCAGCGAATGACCAGCATGGACTGGAGCACAAACTCCATGACCGCCGTCGCCACGTAAACAAAGGCCCAGGGCGTGAAGACATAGAGGAGTTGCAGCCAGAATTCGGCGGCGTTCTTCTCCTGGATCGCGTTGAACCAGTCGCGATTGAAATAGGAAAGCCGAACCGAAATCCCGACCTGCGCCTGGTTGATCAGAACCAGCAGGACGATCATCGCGACGGCGATATGGCTTTCGCGCGCAGCGAAAGGACGAAACGGCCAGACGCGCCCTTCCCCGCGGTCGGGCGAGACAAAGAAGAGATCGGAAATGCGGTTCATCTCCCGCACGACCCGGATATTGGAGACCGCGTAGACAAGTATCGAAAAGATCGCGACGGTGAGCGGCATGATCTCGGGCGGCGCAACGTTTTCCAGCGCCTTTGGCCAAAGGCCCTCGACCTGGAGCAGCCGCACCACGCCCAGCACGATGGTCTCGATCGAGAAAATCGCGGCGAAGATCTGCATGAAGCTCGACATGCGCGCGCCGAGCCATGTCGTATAGGCGCAAACGGCCGCCGCGCCGGCGAGCAGGATTATGTCGGAATTGCCCTGATGGACGCCCACGAAAGCCGCGAGCGCCGCAAAGACGGCCACGGCCGCACTCAGTTTCTGCATCTGGATTCCTCTGGCGGCGCGAGAAACCGCGCTGCGTCCGGATTACGCGCCGGGACAAACGCTTTTTCGGTCGCCTCTGTCAACTTTCCGGCGTGGACGTCCCGCGCCCGGAAGCCGAGTGGACGCGCCTGACGGCGGACGCCGGCTCAGTCTTCCTCGGGGATCACGGTCTCGCCATTGACATGCGCGACGAGAACCGGAGACGCCTTGAAGGTCAACACACGACGCGGCGTGATCTTCGCCTCGACGCCTGTTTTGGGGTTACGACCAATCCTCTCGCGTTTGGAACGCACGTTGAAGGTGCCAAACGAGATCAGCTTGACGGATTCGCCGCGCAGCAGCGCCTCGCTGATTTCAT
>CAZJAY010000066.1:0-6986 GCA_964543915.1 uncultured Methylocystis sp.
ACCCCCGGCCGCCGGCCCCCGCGCCGGGTTGGCCGCCGCCGAAGTTAAATTCCAAATGCTGTTCGCCGCCCGGCCCGGAGCCGGCCCGCCCGCCGCGCGAAAATCCTCCCGGACCGCCGGCGCCAAAGCCCGCAAATCCGCGCGGTTTCCCGTCGGCTCCGATTTCGCCCCGGTCGAACTGGCCCTTTTTCGTTTCGTCGCCCAGAATTTCGTAGGCGGAGCCGATCTCGGCGAAACGCTCCTTGGCCTTCGCGTCGCCGGCGTTGCGATCAGGATGATATTTTTTGGCGAGTTGGCGAAAAGCTTTTTTGATGTCGGCAGCGCTGGCCGATTTTGGCACGCCAAGAACCTCGTAGGGATCACGCATATTTTGTCCGATAGCCCATTTATGGCGTCCGCCCGAAGCGGCGCGGACGCGAATGACCATCACACGATGTGGTGAAGGCGAGCCATTTACGCAAGCGGAGTTTTGATGCGCGCGCGGGAACCAGCCGTCGTCAGCCTTTTCACCGGTCGCTGTATCGCTCGACGGTCTTTTTCGCCGGGTCCAGCCGGATTAAAGCCCAATCGGCCGTTTTGTCGCGGCAGGCGGCGCCAACGAGCCGTTCCTCACGCGATCCGGTCATGAGTTCGGCGACAAAGGCGCGACACACCCTGCCATCGAGCGGATAGGGGAACCCCGTGGGCGTAAAGGAGCCATGCGCGCCGGATTGCGGGTTATCCCATTTTACGGCAGCGCCATTGCCCTGCGGATCGAGCGCGGCCGCCATGGCGGCCGCGGCGCGCCGCAAATCCTCGGCGTCGAGTTCCGACGAAAGCTTCAAATTCTGGCGCGCAGGGGCGCCGCCTGTCGGCGCGCGCGCGATCGAGCCGGTCACATCGTCCGGATTCGCGCCCCAGAGCGCCGCGCCGCCGGTCACCGGCACGGCCATGGAGCATCCGGACGCCGCGAGGCCGAGGCAAATCGTCCCCGCGCAGCGCGCCAAATGCGCCAATTGAGGAAAAGCGCCATGGCGACTATGTCTGGTGGAGAGTAAACTCAAAGCGCCACCATAGGGATGCGCTGCCTCCGGATTCGAAACTTTCGTAATGGACTAGCCCGTGAACGCGTTAACGTCAGGTGACTTTACCGAAGCGGCCGAACCCTTCGCGCTGTTTTCTGATTGGTTCGCGCAGGCGGAAAAAGAAGAGATCAACGATCCCAACGCCATGGTCCTCGCCACGGCAGACCCAGACGGTCTTCCGGATGCGCGTATGGTTCTGCTCAAGGAATGGACTCCGGCGGGCTTTGTTTTCTACACCAACGCCGAGAGCGCAAAAGGTCGACAGCTCGCCGCCAACATGCAGGCGGCGCTTCTGTTTCACTGGAAATCGCTGCGTCGACAGGTGCGCGCGCGCGGCCCCGTCGAGCCGGTGAGCGACGCCGAGTCCGATGCCTATTTCGCCAGCCGGCCGCGCGATTCGCGCATCGGCGCCTGGGCCAGCCAGCAGTCTCGCCCGCTGGAGAGCCGTTTCGCGCTCGAGAAAGCCGTTGCGGCGAACGCCGCGAAATATGCGATCGGCGACATCCCGCGCCCGCCCTACTGGCGCGGATTCCGCATCCGGCCGTTGGCGATGGAGTTCTGGTCGGATAGACCCTTCCGCCTGCACGATCGCGTGCGTTTTTCGAGAGACGCTTTGGACGCCGACTGGCGCAAGACGCGTCTCTATCCCTGAGTGTATGAGAGCTTCGCGTCCATGCGCCTTGAGTCGATGAAACCCTTCGCCGCTCGCATTCCCTTGCCCGGCGCGCTTCTCCTCGTCGCCTTGCTCGCCTCGCCGCAGGTCGCCAGCGCGCAGGGCGGGCTGCTCGACTTTCTGACCGGCGGCGAAAGTCAGCGCCGCGCACCGGCGCCGGCGCCGCCCGAACCCATTCCTGCCGCGCCGGCGGGCGAGGCGAAAAAGAAAAAGCCGGCGGCGAGCAAAACGACGACGCCGGAAAAGACGACGCAACGTGACGCCAAGCCCGGGGATGCGGCGGCGGCCCCGGCGACGCAGGCGCCGCCGCCGCCCTATGAGGCGCAGATGATCCGCCTGTCGGAGGTGATCGGCGGCCTTGCGTTTCTGCGCGATCTTTGCGCCGCCGGCGATGGCGACGAATGGCGCGGCAAAATGACTGCGCTGCTCGACGCCGAAGCGCCGAACGGCCCGCGCCGCGACAAATATGTCGCGGCTTTCAATCGTGGTTTCCGCGGCTATGAATTGACCTACCGCGCCTGTACGCCGAACGCCCGTATCGCGATCGCCCGATATCTTGACGAGGCGGGGCGCATCTCACACGACATCGCCTATCGTTACGGCGGCGCCTGAGGAGCCGCGCGTCGCCCGGTTAACCTTTCGGAAAAAGCCCGGTCGCGTCCGCTGCGCGGCTTGTCTAGAGTGCAGCGCTATGACGCAGAAGACTTTCGCCGCCGACGAATCGAACCAGGAACAGCACCGCGACGCGCTTCTGTTTGTCACAGAAGCCTTCGCGGAAGCCATTCTCGCCGGCATCGAAAGCGATTCTTTCGCGCGCGCGGCGCTTGAGGCGGCGCTTCAGGAGCTGGTCGCGATCTATGGCGAGGAGCATGTCGCGACGGTGGCGGCGGATCTGCCTGGCCGCATCCGCGCCGGCCAGTTTACGTTGACCGCCCGCCACTGACGCGCTGCGGCAATCAGTCCCTGACATTTTGCAGGAAATCGGGCAAAAGTGCTTGTCCGAATGGCGCGACCGTTCTCGCCGCGTCCCCGCTTTCCCGCGTCTCATGACGTTTCGATCCAGCGCATGTCCCGAACGCTTCTGTGCCTCGTCCGCCACGGCGAAACGAACTGGAATATCGAACGGCGCTTTCAGGGCCAGTTCGACATCGCCCTGAACGCCCGTGGACGCGCGCAGGCGGACGCGCTGGCGCGTGAACTCGCCGGCGTCCATTTTGATCGTGTCTTTTCCAGCGACCTCTCGCGCGCGCGCGCGACCGCTCAGGCAATTGCGCGTCCGCATGGCCTGCCGGTCGCCGCAACGCCGAGCCTCCGGGAAAAAAGCGACGGCGTCTGGCAGGGCCATACCCACGCCGAAGTGCAGGTGATCTACGACGATCTCTATCCGCATGATCTCAGCCGCAAGCCTGATTTCGCCGCCCCGGAGGGTGAAACGCTGCTTGCGTTTCGCGCGCGCATCACAGCGGCGCTGACGGAGATCGCGCGTGACAATCCGGATCGCAGCGTGCTGGTCGTCGCCCATGCGGGCGTGCTCGATATCGCGTGGCGGCTCGCCACCGGCGCGGATCTTTCCGTCAAACGCGCGCATCCGGTGCTCAACGCCACGCCGAACTGGATCGCCTTCGCCGACGGCGTCTGGTCGCTCGTCGACTGGGCGAAGCCCGATGGACGCGCGGAAGTCGTCGCGCCCTGGGACGGTCGACGACTTCCGCGCCGGGAGGCGGCGCGCGCGCTCGTCGTCGAACCGCAGGGCCGCGTCTTGCTGATGAAATACGCTGGCGGTCTGTCGCCGCATTTCATCGACCTTGGCCATCATCATTTCTGGGGTGTGCCAGGCGGCGCGCTTGAGCGTGGCGAGAGTTTTCCCGATGCGCTGAAGCGCGAATTATTCGAGGAAACGGGCCTTGAGATTCCCGATCATCCCGGACGTGTCGTTGCGACGCGCGAATTCCCGATGGAGCTGGGCGACGACTGGCACCAGGCGATCGAACGCTATTACCTGATCCGCGCGCCGATGTTCGATCCTGCGCCGCAGGGATGGACCCCGGAAGAGCAAACGCATCTTATCGGCTGGCGCTGGTGGAGCCGCGCGGAGATTGCGGAGTCGAAAGAACTGATCTTTCCTGAGGCGCTCGAAGCCCTGCTGGGGAAGCTCGCGGGCTAATGGTCGCAGCGGAAAGACAAGGCGTTCTACTCGAGGCTGCGCATGACTCCCTGTGCGAGGACGAGGCCGCTGTTGCTCACGCGCATGTCGCCCGAGAACGGATCGCCGAACAAAAGGATCAGATAGAGGCTCATCGAGACGAGCAGAGTCATCATCCCAGTCATGACCAGATGGATGTAATGCGAGTCGATTGTGAAGAAATAGGTGAATATGATCGTGATCGACGCGCCGAGAATGAGCACGACCCATTCGGCGGTCGGGATCCTGTAATTCGTCGCGCGCGTTCGCGCCCGCCGGTTTTCCCACAGGCTGACGGCTTCCGCGGTCAGGATCGGATAGAGCGCCCTTTGATTATCGGATCGAGGCTCAATTGAAAGAATATTGTCGATGATCCGCAAGAGAAGCACGCGCGCTTTCGGACTTTCGTGGCGTTCCCCGGACTTCGCCCATTCGGTTGCGATCACCTCGTCGGCGTAGGCGCGCACGGTGGGACGCAGGGTCTGTTCCTGTTCGGGGTATCGTTTGGCGCGCGTATGATTCGCGATGAGCGATTTGCTCTCGTTCTCGACCGACTGTTCGGCGAGCTGATATTTCGACAGCGCCTCGAAAACGATCAGCCCGATCAACACTGCATAGAAAGTGCCAACGATCGAGAGATAATAGCCGCCAACCTCGTGACATTTGCGGATTGTTTCATGTCCGAGGCAGCGCTTGAGCAGCGTCAGGCAGACGATCGCGGCGATCACGCCGAGGATAATCGCCGGTATCCCGAACCTGTATTGATCAAGCGCGAAAACCGTCGGCATGAGCCATTCCTTCATAAGGGCGGGCGTTTCTTATCGGTCGCACGCAACATGGGCGCAAGCCCCCGGCGCCGCGCGGCGAAACCGGGGCGCATCGCTTTGCCCATTACGGGGCAGACGCATCGTTCATCTCCCGCTTTCGCGCATCAGCCAGAGGCCTGCGAGGAAAACGCCCTTCGCGACCGGCAGCAGGATTGTCGCGGCGAGGATTGTCGCCGCGACGAGGATCGAACCCTCCGCAAAAACCGACAACGTCGCATATTTCTCAAGGACCAGCAGCAGCGTCAGGATGAGCGGCGTGACGAGGCCGATGGTCAGCCATGCGGGTCCGTCCGCGGCGTCCAGACCCTCGAAATCTGCGCCGCAATGCGTGCAGGCGTCGACGCGGGCGAGATAGGCGGCGAACAGCGGGCCGACGCCGCAGCGTGGGCAACGTCGTCGCGCGCCGCGCAGGAGCGCGAGGAACGGAGGAGTGAGCGCGGACACCGGGTCAGCCCTCGGCGCGACGGTCGGCGGCGACGCGCGCCGCGCGCGCAGGAAATGCAAATTTCGCGCGCCTGTCCGGCATTGCCATTCGGCCCCGTCTGGTTTAGCTGCAACGTCGTCTTTTCCGGCCCTGCCCTTACCAAAGAACGGCGTCGCCTGTCGACGACGCGCAGGCGAAGGCCATTTAACCGAGCGGAGCGCCGCCCATGAAACTTCCCAATCAGTTCTATCGCCCGCTCGCCATCGGCGCGCCGGCTCCGTTCCGGGAGCCGCCGGTCAAGGTTGAGCGCATGATCCATTTTGTGCCGCCGCATCTCGAAAAATTCCGCGCCAAGGTTCCCGACATTGCGAAACAGGTCGATGTGGTGCTCGGCAATCTTGAGGACGCGATCCCGGCCGACGCCAAGGAAGCTGCGCGGGCCGGCTTTATCGAGCTGGCGCAGGCGGTCGATTTTGGCGCCACAGGTCTGTGGACGCGTATGAATTCGTTGAATTCGCCGTGGGCGCTCGACGATATGATCGAGATTGTCGGTGCGGTCGGCGACAAACTTGACGTGGTGATGCTGCCCAAGGTCGAAGGTCCATGGGACATCGCCTATCTGGACCAGCTTCTGGCCCAGCTTGAGGCGAAGAACGGCGTTTCCCGTCCGATCATGATCCACGCCATTCTGGAGACCGCCGAAGGTGTGAAAAATGTCGACGCCATCGCCGCCGCGAGTCCGCGGATGCACGGCATTTCGCTCGGTCCGGCTGATCTCGCGGCCTCCCGCGCGATGAAGACGACCCGCGTCGGCGGGGGCCATCCCGAATATAAGGTGATCGCGGACGCCGAGGGCGATGCGCCGCGCGCGACCGCCCAGCAGGACCTCTGGCATTACACCATTGCGAAAATGGTGGACGCCTGCGCCTCGGCCGGCATCAAGGCTTTCTATGGTCCGTTCGGAGACTTTTCGGACCCGGCGGCCTGCGAGTCGCAGTTCCGCAACGCGTTCCTGCTTGGCTGCGCCGGCGCCTGGTCGCTGCATCCCACGCAGATCGATATTGCGAAACGCGTCTTCTCGCCAGATCCAAAGGAAGTCGCCTTCGCGAAACGCGTTCTTGAGGCGATGCCCGACGGGACCGGCGCTGTCATGATCGATGGGCGGATGCAGGACGACGCGACCTGGAAGCAATGCAAGGTCGTGGTAGATCTCGCGCGACAGGTTGCGGCGCGGGACGCGGATTTCGCCAAAATATACGGATTCTGATCCGGCCGGCGCGGGACGGCGCGCGTTATGCCCGCCGTCCGCCCAATCGCCCTAGAGCTTTTCGAGGGTCGCTTCAGCGCTGGAAACCGTTGCGACGCTCGAATTTTCTTCAACGTTGATCCAGTCGACGACGCCATCCTTGACGATGGCCGAGAAGCGCTTGCCGCGCACGCCGAGGCCGTGTTCGGTCAGATCGAGGTCGAGTCCCGCCGCCTTCGCGAATACGGCCGAGCCATCCGCAAGGCCGTCGATTTTTCCGGCGGCGCCACTGTCCTTGAGCCAATGGTCGAGCGTGAAAATATCATTGACGGCCGTAACGGCGACGGCGTCAACGCCCTTCGCCCTGATTTCATCCGCCTTTGCGACAAAGCCCGGCAGGTGCTTCGCGTGGCAGGTTGGCGTATAGGCGCCGGGCACGGAAAAAAGGGCAATTTTCCTGCCGGCGAAATAATCCTTCGCCTTTACAGGTTCTGGGCCGTTGCGGCCCATGATGGTGAAGGTCACATCAGGAATTCTGTCGCCGGCTTTCAGGGTCATGCAGCTACTCGC
>CAZJAY010000067.1:0-6943 GCA_964543915.1 uncultured Methylocystis sp.
CCAGCAGCCGCTCGGGATGCTCGGCCGCCGCGATCCGCGCCTCGACGTCGCGCATGACGGCGCCCACGCATTTTACCTGGGCGTTGAACTCATGAAGGCTGAACTCGCCTATCGACTCGGTAAACGCTATCGACAGGACGAGCCGCTCGATTTCGGCGTCGCCATGGATATCGATGCCGAGGATGTCACGCGCCTGAAGAAAGCCGGACATACAATGCGCAAGATCGGAGAGGGGCGCGCAGACGATGCCGCTGATACGTGAATGCGTCGTCACGACGCTGACCGCCGACGGGCGACCCCATATCGCGCCGCTTGGCCTGATTGAGGCCGACGGACAATGGATCGTCGCGCCGTTCCGGCCATCCGCAACGCTCGACAATCTTTCCGCGACGCCGAAAGCCACCGCAAGCTTCACGGACGACGCGTTGGTGTTTGCAAAGCTCGTGACCGGCGATCGCGCCTTTCCGCTCGCCGATATCGCGGACTGGCCGGCACCGCGCCTCGCCGGCGCGCTGGCCCATGCCGAACTTGAGGTCACGCGCATTGAGGCGGACGATGTTCGTCCGCGATTCTTTTGCGTGGTGAAGCGGACCCAGACGCATCTTCCGTTTCTCGGCATGAACCGCGCCCGCGCGGCCGTTCTTGAGGCCGCTATTCTTGTGACGCGTCTTGGACGGCTGCCACGCGAGAAGATCGAGAGCGAAATCGCCTATCTGAAAATCGCGATCGACAAAACTGCCGGCAACGCCGAGCTGGAAGCTTGGGAGATTGTCATGGCCAAAATCGGCGCTCATTTGTCGTCGACGGATGATCACGCGCAAAACAGAAGTCGATCATGAGCGACTATGGAAGAGATATCTACGCCGAGCCGGTGAATATCGATGGCGATACGCTGGCCAATCTGGGCCCCCTGCGCGCGCTCGCCGGAGTCTGGCGCGGCGACAAGGGCGTCGACGTCAATCCAAAGGCCGACGGGCCGGAAACGCGTCGCTTCATCGATCATATCGAATTGCAACCAATCGACCCCCAGACAAATGGCCCGCAACTTTTTTACGGCCTGCGCTACCACCAGCATGTCATAACGCCCGACGAAGCGGGAACCTATCACGATCAGACCGGCTATTGGCTTTGGGAGCCCGCCACTGAAACGATTATACAAACGCTTTCCATTCCGCGTGGACAAATCGCCATGGCGGTCGGTCATGCGAAGAAAGATGCAAGCCGCTTCGAACTTGTCGCGACAAGGGGCGAAACGACATTTGGAATCTGTTCAAATCCGTTTCTGGAAGAGGCTTTTAAAACGCTCGCCTATCGAATCGCCGTGACCGTTCATCCGGATGGAACATGGTCCTACGCGGAAGAAACGACCCTGCTGATAAAGGGCGCGCAGGAGCCTTTCGCGCATCGCGATAGCAGTACGCTCGTAAGAATTGGCGCGCCGTCGCCCAATCCACTGGCGCGCGCCAAAGATGCGTAGCCGTTAAGTGATGGCCTGCATGTCACTAATCCAGTCTGTTCGTCCGGCGCATCTGTCCGGGCTGCTGGCGTGCAAATCACCCGACAGCAGACAACCGAAGGATCAAAAATCGCTGGCGACGCCTTTGACTTCCCAATCGCCATAGCGGGCAGGATCGAGGCCGCCGCGCCCGCCGATTTCCTCGGTCAGAGCCGTCCGCGCGGCCGTTGCGTCGCGACGCGCCTGCGCCTCGGCCAGCGCGCGCTGCGCCGCCGGGGAAAGAGCCGACGGGCGCGCGGCGTCTTCCGCCCCTTTCGTTTCGGTCATTTTGCCGGTTTCGCCCGTCTCAGCCATGGTTGCCCGCCTCTGTCCTTTTTCGGCGACAAAGCGCCAACTTTCAAAATCCTGGCGCAATGCGCCGAAAAGACAAGCGTCTGGCTTCGCGCTGGTCAGGGGCGACGCCCTGTCGCGGCTTTCAGCGACATGCGTCTTTCGCCGAATGCCCGCGCCTGTGCTACAAGAACCGGCAATCGGCGGAAGGAGACAGTGGTCGCGTGACCCGGGACAGCAGAACCATGCCGCCGCGTTCGAAACCCGCGCGCGCAATGACGCGACAGGGATTCGTGCCTGCGGATGCGGTACGCGAAGCCGAGGCCGCGCGGGTTCCCGGCCTGATGGCGCGTTTGGCCGCCGCCGCCATTCTGTCTGACGTGCTTCAGGGCGGCCACCGTCTTGACGCATGTTTCTCGGCCCAGGCGGTGCCTTCGCGGCTTGCGGGTCTTGATGCGCGCGACGTTGCGCTCGTCCGCTCCATCGCCACCGTGGCGCTGCGGCGGCTCGGCGTTATTCGTCATGTGCTCGGCGAGCTGCTGGAAAAGGGCCTGCCACGACAGGCCGGTCGGCTCGAATACACGCTGATCGCCGCCGCCGCGCAGCTTCTGTTTCTCGATTCAGCGGATCATGCCGCCGTTGATCTCGCGGTTCGGGCCGTGCGGCTCGAACCGAAAGCCGGCGCCTTCGCCAGCCTCGTGAACGGCGTGCTGCGAAATCTGTTGCGCCGGCGCGTGGAGTTTCTCGAACTCGCCGCTTCCGGCGATTTCGACTCGCCCGCCTGGCTCGTCCAGCGCTGGCGCCGGCATTACGGTGAGGAGACGGCACGCGCGATCGCCGCCGCCCATATGCTGGAGCCGCCGCTCGACGTTACCGTGAAGTCCGATCCCCAGAGCTGGGCCGAGCGTCTCGACGGCGTGGTGCTGCCGACCGGATCGGTGCGACTCCTGAACCGTGCGCCGATCGCTACGCTCGCCGGCTACGACTCCGGCGAATGGTGGGTGCAGGACGCGGCCGCCGCCCTTCCCGCGCGACTACTGGCGGCGACGCCGGATATGCGCGTGCTCGACATGTGCGCAGCGCCCGGCGGGAAGACAGCGCAACTCGCCCTCGCGCAGGCGGAGGTCGTCGCCCTCGATCGCTCGGCCGAGCGGCTCAAGTTGCTGGCGGCAAATCTCGAAAGGCTGGATCTTCGGGCGACGATCGCCGTTGGCGACGCGGTCGCCTATCACGCGCCGGCGTTCGACGCCGTGCTGGTCGATGCGCCCTGTTCCGCAACCGGAACCATTCGTCGGCATCCAGACGTGGCGTGGACGAAAAAGCCCGGCGACATCGAAACGCTTGTCGCTCTCCAGGCAAAGATGCTGGCGCGCGCCGCGCAATTAACCCGGCCCGGCGGACGCATTGTCTACTGCACCTGCTCCCTCGAACCCGAGGAAGGCGAGCAGCAGATCGCACAGTTTCTCCGCCGGAGTCCGGAATTCCGCCGCGCGCCTTTGTCGCCGGGCGTGGATGCGCCGGCGGATTTCATCACACCTGACGGGGATTTGCGGACGCTTCCCTGTTTCTGGTCCAATGAAAATCCCCGCCTCGCCGGCATCGACGGTTTTTTCGCCGCGCGCCTCGTCCGCAATGAACAGGCGTAAGAGAGGGGGCGCGCGCGCCCTTCAGGTCGCGAACGGCGCGAATGCGGCGACGACCGCGTCGTAAACATGGCGCTTGAAGGGAACGACCAGTTCCGGCAACGCGTCGAGCTTCTCCCATCGCCACGCGTCGAACTCCGGCCTGTGCGCGCCCCCGGCGGGCGACTCAATGTCGATCTCGCCGTCGTCGCCGGTAAAGCGCAGCGCGAACCAGCGTTGCGCCTGACCGCGATATTTGCCGCGCCAGCGATTGCCGGCTTCGGGCGGCAGATCATAGCTTAGCCAGTTCGGCGCTTCGGCGAGCAGGGAGACGCTGGAGACGTTTGTTTCCTCGTAAAGCTCGCGCAGCGCGGCGTCATAGGGGGTCTCGCCCGCGTCGACCCCGCCCTGCGGCATTTGCCAGAGAAAGGGCGCGGCGACGGCGTCGAAGTCGCCCTTGCTGCGTCGACGGCCGAGAAACACGCGGCCCTGAGCATTAAACAGGGCGACGCCGACGCAGGGGCGATAGAGCGGATCAGGAAAGTCGGTCATTTATCTCCGGGACCAGTCATTTTGCGCCCGCCGCCCACCGCCGGCTGTCCGACGATGGCCGTGAGCGGCGCGAGCGCCACGCCGCGGGCCTCGATTTCGCGCGCGAAACGCGCGATCCGCGGCAAAACGGCGGGCGCGGCGTCCACGAACCCGATTGCCGCGCCCTTTTCCCGGGCGCGCGCCTCGAGTTGCGCAAGCGCCGCTTCGATCGATTGCGGCGTCCCGCGCGCATCGATCGATACGTCCACCACTGCGTAGGGCGTCGCGAGTTGCGGCGCAAGGGTCGAAACCAGCGATTGTCGGGCGCCGCCGTCGTCGAGAAAGAAAAGACCGCGCTGGCCAATTTCGGTGAGCGTCCCGGCAAGTGCGCGCGCATCCGCCATGTAGCGGCCGCCGAGATAATTCATGACGCCCACATATCCGGTGAAGCGACTCATCAGCCAGTGCAGATCGTCGCGCCCCCCGTCTTCGGCGCCGGCGAGGAGCGTATGTGGTCCGGGGTTGTTCTCCGGATAGTCAAACGGCTCCATAGGCGCCTGCAGCAGCGTTTCATGGCCGGCGTCCCGCGCCCGCGCCGCTTCCGCTTCCACGCCCCGTCCGTACGGCGCGAAGGCGAGCGTCACCGCCGCCGGCAGGTCAACGGCGGCTTTCGAATGCGCCAGGTTGAGACCGACGCCGCCCACAATCAGGCCGATTATCGGCGCATCCGGCCGGATTGTCGCGGCCGTCACGAAGGGCCGCGCATAGACGTCCATCGGCCGCAGGCCATTCGGACCAATGCGCGGGAGAGGCCCGTGAGCGCCTTTTTCAACTAACCTTTGATCCGGCGCCGGGGAAAGTCTGACCTCCGGATTCTTCGCAATCCGGATGATCCGGGGACCGGCGCGCCCATCCGCCTCGCCGATCCGTCGAACGATGACGCCGGGTTCCGGCGCAGCGACGCCTGCGTCGTCCGGCGCGTCGCGCGGGGCCGAGACAATCATTGGCGGCGTGGGCTCCGGCGGCGGGGCCGGTTCGATGGGCGCACGCGCATGCGGCGCATCGGCGAAAGGGGCCGGCGGCGCGAAATAAAGCCCAAGAGCCACGGCAACGAAACCGACAACAGACCCGGCCGCCGCGAGCCGCGCACGTCCAAAGCCCGACCGAACGGCGCGCCGGACCCGGGTCTCCGGGCGGCGTCCAAGCGGCGCATTCAGGTCATCGTCAAACATCCAGACCCTGGCAAGCGACGCGACGACTGCGGGGATTGCGGCGAATCGCTCCGGCGGAGTGTGCCGTTTTGGCGGTATGCAGTCGAGCCCATGGTTTTATGTCAGGAAGCGCGCAGCGCGCCGTCGGCTTCCATCAGTTCGAGCAGCATGCCTTCGCGCAGGCCGCGATCCGCGATCCGGGTCCGGCTTGCGGGAAACACCTCGCGGATCGCCTCGAAAATCGCACAACCCGCAAGCACGAGATCCGCGCGTTGTGGACCGATGCAACCATTCGCCACGCGTTGCTCGAAATCCATGGCGCGCAGACGCGCGATGGCGCGCGTCGCTTCGGCGTCGCTCATCCACAGACCATCCACCCGCCAGCGGTCATAGCGTTCAAGGCCCAGATGCACGCCGGCGAGGGTCGTGACGGTCCCCGACGTCCCGAGCAGATGAAAGCGCGGGCAACGTGCGACATCGGCGGTGGCTTCGCTGAATGCGCGCAGGCTATCGCGCGATGCGCGCGTCATCGCCGCAAAGGTGGTCGCATCGACGGTTCGGCCGCCAAAATGTTCGGCGAGGGTGACAACGCCCAGTTCGAGCGATGTCCAGCTATGCAGCCGGAAGGGTTGCGTGCGGGCTTGCCGCGTCAGCCAGACCAATTCCGTCGAGCCGCCGCCGATGTCGAACAGCAGCACGCTCTCGGCGCGCGGGTCGGCAAGCGCGCCACAACCCCGCGCCGCAAAACGCGCCTCTGTTTCCCGATCATTGATATCGAGCACGAGAGCGGTTTTTTCGCGCTCGCGCGCTATGAACTCATCGGCGTTGGCCGCGCCGCGACAGGCCTGTGTGGCGATCAGGCGTGTTCGCGTCACACCCCGCGCCGCCATTTTGTCCCGGCAGATCGCCAGCGCGTCAATCGTTCGTTCGATCGCGGCCTCGCTGATGCGCCCGGCCCGGGCAAGGCCCTCGCCGAGCCGGACAATCCGCGAGAAGGCGTCGATGACATACAGCAAATCTGTGTCGCGCCGCCTCGGGCGGCGATCCGGGCGGGCGATCAGAAGCCGGCAATTATTTGTCCCGAGGTCCAACGCCGCATAGGTATGGCGAACGTTCGGCGGGCCGCTTTCGGCGACCGGCGCGCGCGTCTGGGTCGCCGAGCCTCGCTCCGCGCCGCCCGTGACCCGGCCCGACGCCGCACCGGCCGGCCATCCTGTCCCTGTCAAAACACTGCTCCCGCGATGTACGACGCCGTTGCGCCGTCGCCGCCCGAAAAGGCGGCCCTGCCGCGAACCATGCGCTTTTCTTGCAGGAACGACCCCGTTCGCGCAAGCGGCGTGACGTCAGTTGACAGCGCCCGCCGCGCTCTCTAGACCAACGACCGCATCGCGTAGAGCCCTCTGCGCGTCGCCGTTGGGGGATAGTTCAACGGTAGAACAGCGGACTCTGACTCCGTTAATCTTGGTTCGAATCCAGGTCCCCCAGCCACATAAAATATTAATATTATTGGTTTTTCTAGAACCCAGGGGTGGCGACGGGCCGCCGTCCCTACCAGCGCCCGCGCTACTCCCACCGCATCTATCGCAGAGCACAGCCGTTAAGGGACGTCTCATGGCGCGAGAGACGCCAAACGTCTCTCAAGCCGCGTTTTGGTCCGCCATAGATCGATCATTTTCATCCGGGACTGACGAAAATCCCGGCGGCCGCCATTGCTCTTCCCTGTCTTGCTGCGACCCCGCGCCGATCAACACGTCGAGCCGTCATAGAAGACGGCGCGTCTGTCGCGAGGCGCA
>CAZJAY010000068.1:0-6934 GCA_964543915.1 uncultured Methylocystis sp.
TGAAAAGGAAAGAATGCGCGCCGCGCGGGATCTGCTCGCGCAGATCCCGGCAATATCCCCGCGCACGGTTTTCGATCTCGGCTGCGGTCCCGGCGTCAGCACATGTTTGCTCGTCGAACGTTTCCCGGACGCGCAGGTGACCGGCGTAGATATTTCCTGCGATATGCTGACGGCGGCGCGTCGGCGCGCGCCGACGGCGCATTTTGTCGAGCAGGATATTGAGGTCTGGCGCCCGGAGACGCCAGTGGATCTGATTTTCGCCAATGCATCGCTGCACTTTCTTGCCGATCACAAGGCGCGTCTGTGCGATTTGCTGGATATGCTGAGGCGTGACGGCGTGCTCGCCGTGCAGATGCCGGACAATATCCATGAGGTGTCCCATGCGTTGATGCGCATGGTCGCCGTCGACGGTCCATGGGCGCCGCGTCTCATCCCGATCGCCAAGACCCGGACCTTTGTCGGCGCGGTCGAGGAATATTATGATCTGCTCGCCGGGCGCTGCGCCGAAATAGATATCTGGCGCACGGTTTATCTTCATCCGATGAACGGCGTCGACGATATCGTGCGCTGGTTCGAGGGGTCGGGCCTGCGTCCGTTTCTTGATGCCCTAGACGCTGATGCGCGCGTCGCGTTTCTTGCGCGCTATCGCGCGGCGCTCGCCGGGGCCTATCGGCCGCGTGCGGACGGCCGGATTTTGCTTAGCTATCCACGAATTTTCCTGATCGCGCGCCGATCCTGAAGCGAGCCGGACTGTCCGCCGCGTCAGCGTTTTCCCGCCGCCCGTGCGCTCGACGATTGCGGCGGCGACAGTGGGGGTGTTAACGAGGTCGCGGCTGGGACGAGGAGGCTGCATGGACGATCAATCCGCTGTCCGGTTCTTTCACGTCTGGGACACCTATGCGCGGGTAGTCGCCGGAAATTATATGTTTCATCGTGAGCTTGGCGCGGCGGTTCGGGCTATTCTCGCCGCGCGCTTTTCGCAGCGTCTTTTCGCGGTGCTCGATCTTGGTTGCGGCGATGCGGCCACCTTCGCGCCACTGCTCGATGGTCTGGCCGTCGGTTCGTACACGGGCGCCGATCTTTCCGAAGCGGCGCTTGCGCTTGCGCGCGAAAATCTCTCTCATCTCGCTTGTCCCGTAGACCTTGGCTGTGTCGATATGATGGACGCGCTGATCAAGGCGCCCGTCCATGACGCGATCTACGCGAGTTTTGCGCTGCATCACCTTGAGACCGGGGCGAAGGAGGCATTTTTCCGCCATGTCGGCGCACGCCTGACGCCAGGCGGTGTTTTCCTGCTCGTCGATGTCTGTCGCGAGGAGGGGGAGACGCTGCCGGACTATCTCAACGCCTATACCGCATGGGTTCGCATCGCCATGACCGGCCTGAGCCAGCCCGAGCATGACGCCATCTGCGCGCATATTATCGAGAACGATCGACCCGAAACGGCTTCCACTTTCGATCGCTTCGCCGAACAAGCGGGGCTGAGGCGCGTCGGGAGCGCGACGCCCAACAAATGGCTTCGTCGGCTGGCCTTGGTGTGGGTTTTTGCGGAATGACCCCTTAGGTGTCCGTCGGCGCGACGACGATCCGCAAGGTGACGCGTCGGCTCATTCCCTTTCTGATCCTCTGTTATTTCGCCGCCTATCTGGATCGTGTGAACCTGAGTTTCGCCGCCGCGACCATGAATCGCGATCTTGGTTTTTCGCCCGCCGTCTATGGCTGGGGCGCGGGCGTGTTTTTTCTGGGTTACGCGCTTTTCGAAGCGCCGGCCAATTATGCGCTCCATCGGGTCGGGGCGCGTATCTGGATCGCCCGCATCATGCTGAGCTGGGGGCTTGTTTCGGCGCTGACCGCTTTCGTGCGGGACGCCGGGAGCTTTTACGCGGTCCGATTTCTCCTCGGCGTCGCCGAAGCGGGCTTCATGCCGGGCGTGATCCTCTACCTCACATGGTGGACGCCGGCGGCGCTGCGCGGGCGTATCCTCGCCGCCTTTCTGTTCGCTGTGCCGGCGGCGACGGGTGCGGCCGCGCCTCTGTCGGAGCTTGTGCTGACTTGCGCTGACGGCGCGCGGTGGCTGCGCGGCTGGCACTGGCTTTTCATCGTCGAAGCGCTGCCTGCCATCGCGCTCGGTCTCGCAACCCTTTTTATTCTCACCGATCGTCCGGCGCATGCGACATGGCTGACGGCCGAAGAGCGCGCGTGGCTTGTTTACGAAGTCGGCGCGCCGCCACCATCGGGCGCGGAGGGAGACTGGGGCGGCGTGCGGGCCGCGCTTGTCGATCCACGCGTTCCGGCCCTTGGCCTTGCCTACTTCGGAGTCGTTTTCGCGCTCTACGGGTTAAGTATGTGGTTGCCGCAGATTATCGGCGGCTATCGGCTCGGGACGGGCGCGGCGACGGCGGCTACGGCGGCGCCTTTTGCGGTTGGCGCGCTCGCAATGCTTGTCTGGGGCCGTTTTGCAGACCGTTCCGGCCGTCACGTCCGTTTCGTTGCGATCGCTGCCGGCGTCGCTGCGCTGGGCCTGTTTGCGGCGGCCGGGACTTCGACCCTCGCCGGCGCGCTTGTGGCGATCTGCATCGCCGCAGCAGGCGTTTTTTCCGTTCTGCCGACCTTCTGGGCGATGGTCTCTCCCCTGTTCGGCGGCGTGGGCGCGGCGATTGCGATCGCCCTTATCAATTCGATCGGCAATCTCGCCGGTTTCCTCGGCCCCTGGGCCGTCGGCTGGATCCGGGAAACGACAGGAGGCTATCCAGCCGCGTTGTTGGCGCTGGGCTGCGGCGCGCTTGTCAGCGCGGCCATAACGCTCCGCGCCGGACGCGCGCATGTCCCCGTCAGGTAAAGAGATCGGAGAAAAGGATATTGACAGGGCCGCGCCGGCGCACGCATAAGCGGCGCGGAACCGGCCGCAGCCGTGTCCGTCTTTTGCGAGGCGGATCGATCGGCCTTCCGGGGGAATGTCCCGAGCGGCAAAGGGGGCGGACTGTAAATCCGCTGGCTAAGCCTTCGTAGGTTCGAGTCCTACTTCCCCCACCATTTTACCTTCATCCCTATGGTCGCGCGCGTCGTTCGCCGCGCTTTGCGCGGGCGAGACGGGCCGGCGGCCGACGCCGCAGGCCCGTCGACTTCAGGCCGCGTCGAGGATTCGCGCGATCTCGTCCTTGAGCGTCAGCCGCTTTTTCTTGAACGACTCGATCGTTGCGTCATCCGCCGGTTCTACATTCGTCTCCATCCGATGAATGGTCCTGTTGACCTCGTGATATTCGTCGGCGAGGCGCGCGAAGTGGGCGTCGGCAATCTTCAGCCGATGGATCGCGTCGGCTTTGTCGGGAAATTCGTCATGAAGTTCATGGGCGACGTGGCTCATTCGGCTCTCCGGTCGTTTAACGTGGTGACGGTGGGTTAAAAGGGGACCGCCGGCGGCCTGGCGTGGGTCTGTGCGCAAGTCGTCCGTAGCGGCGGCGCTCTTATAGGCCTTCTGCGTCCGAAATCGAAATTGCCCGGATCGGGATGGGGAAAAAACTTTTCGACGAATGGAATCTTTGCTTGACGCGCCGGATTGCCCCGATTAGTTTCCGCCCACTTTCGACAGGCCGTAAATTCACGCTGTCGCGCGCATCTCGTTCGCGACCATTCGAGTTTAAACGCTGTCGCCTTACCTGTGACGCCATCCTTGGCATTCATACTGTCGCTTTGCGGCGACAGGCAGGAGGGCACGACCCCGTTCTTCGGGGTCCTCTGCAATAGAAGCGCCTTGGCCTTTCGGCCGACGGCGCTTCGACCGTTTGCGCGTTCATCTGTCCGCGCAGGGGGCCACCAACGATATTCGCCATTTCGCCCGTGGGCGAGACCAACGGCGCAAGGACGCATTGATGCCGACGATCAGTCAGTTGATCCGCAAGCCGCGGCACCCGAAGACCTACCGCGAGAAGGCGCGCCATCTGGGCGCCTGTCCCCAGAAGCGCGGCGTTTGCACGCGCGTCTACACGACGACGCCGAAGAAGCCGAACTCGGCGCTCCGCAAGGTCGCCAAGGTGCGTCTGACGAATGGCTTTGAGGTCATCGGCTACATTCCGGGCGAGGGCCACAACCTTCAGGAGCATTCCGTGGTCATGATCCGCGGCGGCCGCGTGAAGGATCTTCCGGGCGTTCGTTATCACATTCTGCGCGGCGTGCTCGACACGCAGGGCGTCAAGGATCGCAAGCAACGCCGTTCGAAATACGGCGCGAAGCGTCCGAAGTAAGGAGACACGCGGATGTCGAGACGTCACCGCGCCGAGAAGCGCCAGGTTTTCGAGGACGCCAAATATGGCGACCTGGTTCTCGCGAAATTCATGAACTCGATCATGTACGACGGCAAGAAGTCGGTCGCAGAGGCGATTGTCTACGGCGCGCTCGATCAGGTCGAGACGAAGGCCAAGAGCGATCCGCTCGCCGTGTTCCGTCAGGCGCTGGACAATGTCGCGCCAGCGATCGAAGTCCGTTCGCGTCGCGTCGGCGGCGCCACCTACCAGGTTCCGGTCGAGGTTCGCAACGAACGTCGGCAGGCACTGGCGATCCGCTGGATCATCGCCGCCGCCCGCGCCCGCAACGACAAGACCATGGAAGACCGTCTGTCGGCCGAATTGCTCGATGCGTCGAACAATCGTGGCGCGGCGGTCAAGAAGCGCGAAGACACCCATCGCATGGCGGAAGCCAACCGCGCCTTTTCGCATTATCGCTGGTAAGGCGTCGAACAGCTCTCACCAAGGACATTCGTCATGGCCCGCTCGCATCCGATCGAGGACTACCGTAACTTCGGCATCATGGCGCATATTGACGCCGGCAAGACGACGACGACGGAGCGTATCCTCTATTATTCCGGCAAGAGCCACAAAATCGGCGAGGTGCATGAGGGCGCCGCGACGATGGACTGGATGGAGCAGGAGCAGGAGCGCGGCATCACCATTACGTCCGCCGCAACGACGACCTTCTGGAATGGCAAGCGTCTGAACATCATCGATACGCCCGGCCACGTCGACTTCACGATCGAGGTTGAGCGCTCGCTGCGCGTTCTTGATGGCGCGGTCTGCGTGCTGGACGGCAATCAGGGCGTCGAGCCGCAGACGGAAACCGTTTGGCGGCAGGCTGACAAATATCATGTGCCGCGTATCGTCTTCGTCAACAAGATGGACAAGATTGGCGCGGACTTCTTCCGTTGCGTGTCGGACATCAACACTCGCGTCGGCGGCCGGCCGGTTTGCGTTCAGTTGCCGATCGGCGCCGAGAATAATTTCAAGGGCATCATTGATCTCATCCGCATGAAAGCGGTTGTGTGGGACGATGAAGCGCTCGGCGCGAAATATCACGACGAGGAAATTCCGGCCGACCTTCTCGATAAGGCGAAGGAATATCGTACGGCGCTCATTGAAGCGGCGGTCGAGCTCGACGACGACGCCATGGCCGCCTATCTCGATGGCGCGGAGCCGGATGAGGCGACTCTCAAGTCCTTGATCCGCAAGGCTGTGCGCGGCATCGTCTTCCATCCCGTGTTCTGCGGGTCCGCCTTCAAGAACAAGGGCGTCCAGCCGCTGCTCGATGCGGTTGTCGACTTCCTGCCGTCGCCGATCGATCGCGAAGCGATCAAGGGCGTCAATATGGATACGGGCGAGGAAATGGTCCGTAATCCGTCGGACGCCGAGCCTTTCTCCATGCTCGCCTTCAAGATTATGGACGATCCTTTCGTCGGCACGATCACCTTTGCGCGCGTCTATTCCGGCAAGATCGAATCCGGCACCACGGTGCTGAACTCGACCAAGGACAAGAAAGAGCGCATCGGTCGTATGCTCCTGATGCACGCGAATAATCGTGAGGACATCAAGGAAGCCTACGCCGGCGACATTGTCGCGCTGGCTGGCCTGAAGGAGACCCGCACCGGCGATACGCTCTGCGATACGCAGAAGCCTGTCATCCTCGAGCGCATGGAGTTCCCCGATCCCGTCATCGAGATTGCGATTGAGCCGAAGTCCAAGGCGGATCAGGAAAAGCTTGGCGTCGCCCTGCAGAAGCTCGCTGCCGAAGATCCCTCGTTCCGCGTGACGACCGATCAGGAAAGCGGTCAGACGATCCTGAAGGGGATGGGCGAGCTTCATCTCGACATCAAGGTCGATATCCTGAAGCGCACCTATAAGGTGGACGCCAATATTGGCGCCCCGCAGGTCGCCTATCGCGAGCGTCTGGGCAAGCGGACGGAGATCGACTACACGCACAAGAAGCAGACCGGCGGCACCGGCCAGTTCGCGCGCGTGAAAATCATCTACGAGCCGAACGAAGCCGGTAAAGGCAATGAGTTCGAAAGCCAGATCGTCGGCGGCGCTGTTCCGAAGGAATACGTCCCCGGCGTCGTCAAGGGCATCGACTCGGTCACGACCTCCGGCGTCCTCGCCGGCTTCCCCGTGGTCGATCTCAAGGCGACCCTGATCGACGGCGCTTTCCATGACGTCGATTCGTCGGTCCTCGCCTTCGAAATCGCGTCGCGCGCGGCGACGCGCGAAGCGCTGACCAAGGGCGGGTCGGTTCTTCTCGAGCCGATTATGAAGGTCGAGGTCGTCACGCCGGAGGAATATACGGGTTTCGTCATCGGCGATCTCAACTCTCGCCGTGGCCAGATCCAGGGTCAGGACATGCGCGCCAACGCCGTGGTCATCAACGCCATGGTGCCGCTCGCGAACATGTTCGGCTATGTGAACCAGTTGCGCTCGGGCACGCAGGGCCGGGCCAGCTACACAATGCTTTTCGATCACTATGAACAGGTGCCCGAAGCTGAGTCGAAGAAGGTGCAGGCGAAATACGCCTGATCTCGCGAATAGCTGAACCTAACGGAATTCTTGAAGGAGCACGGCGATGGCCAAGGAAAAATTCTCACGCACGAAGCCGCACTGCAACATCGGGACGATTG
>CAZJAY010000069.1:0-6869 GCA_964543915.1 uncultured Methylocystis sp.
TCGAAAAGGGCTCCGAGCCCGGCGCGCATATTTTGTCCGGCGCAGTCATCGATCCTATCGGTCTCGACCGGCTGTTGCCGGGCTGGCGCACGCGCGACGACGTTCCGCTTCGGACGCAGGTCCACGACGACCAGTTTTTCGTGCTGACCGAAACCGGCGGCGTTCGGGTGCCGAATTTCCTGATGCCGCGCCTGATGAACAATCACGGTAATTATGTCGGATCGCTCGGCAATGTCGTGCGCTTTATGGCGAGCGAGGCGGAGACGCTGGGCGTCGAAATCTACCCCGGTTTCGCCGGCGCGGAAGTACTCTATGGCGACGGCGGCGAAGTGCTGGGCGTCGCCACCGGCGACAAGGGCGTCGGCCGCGATGGCGAGCCGAACGCCAGCTACACGCGCGGTATGGAGCTGCGCGGCAAGTACACGCTGTTCGCCGAAGGCGCGCGCGGATCCCTCACGAAGACCGTCATCGCCCGATATGATCTCTCAAAGGATCGCGAACCGCAGAAATTCGGAATCGGCTTCAAGGAGCTGTGGCGCATCCCGAAGGAAAAACATAAGGCCGGCCTTGTTCAGCACTCTTTCGGCTGGCCGCTGAAGTCCGATACGGGCGGCGGATCGTTTCTTTATCACTTCGACGACGACCTCGTGTCGATCGGTTTCGTTGTCCATCTCAACTATCCGAACCCGACGCTTTCGCCCTTCGACGAGTTCCAGCGGTTCAAATCGCATCCCAAAATCGCGCCGACGCTGGAAGGCGGCGAGCGCATCGCCTATGGCGCGCGCGCCCTCACCGAGGGCGGCTGGCAAAGCGTGCCGAAACTGACCTTCCCTGGCGGGGCGCTGTTGGGCTGCGCCGCCGGCTTCGTCAACGTGCCGCGCATCAAGGGTTCCCACAATGCGATGCTCTCGGGAATTCTTGCGGCCGAACATATCGCCGCAGCGATCGCGGCGGGACGCGCGCATGACGAGGTTACGGAATATGAAGCCTCGTGGCGGACCTCAGATATTGGCCGCGATCTCAAGCCCGTGCGCAACGTCAAGCCGCTCTGGTCGAAATACGGCACCTATCTTGGCGCGCCGCTTTTCGGCCTCGACATGTGGACGAACCAGCTCTTTGGCTTCTCATTCTTCGGCACGCTGAAACACGGGAAACCGGATCATGCATCGACGAAACCGCTGGCCGAAGTGGAGCCGATCATCTACCCGAAACTGACCGCGAAGCCGGCATTCGACAAGCTTTCTTCCGTCTTCGTTTCGAACACCAATCACGAAGAAGATCAGCCGGTGCATTTGCGTCTGGCCGATCCGGATCTGCCGATCGCGGTCAATCTGCCGAAATACGGCGAGCCGGCGCGGCTCTATTGTCCGGCTGGAGTCTACGAAGTCGTCTATGGAGACGAAGCAGCCAAAGCGGACCCGCGCTTCGTGATCAACGCGCAAAATTGCGTGCACTGAAAGACCTGCGACATCAAGGATCCGGCGCAAAATATCACATGGGTTCCGCCGGAGGGCGGCGGCGGTCCGAACTACCCGAATATGTGAAGCTGCCGGGACAATCGCGGCGACGCGCCCGACGAGGGCGCGGACGCCCTATTCGGGCCGACCGTGCTGCGATCGTCGACCCCGCCCCCCGGCCGGCGTCGACTCCTGATTGCGGCCGCCCGCCCCGCCCGACCATGAGCCATGTTTCATTTCGAGAAACAGCGCGATCGCCTGGGCGCGATTGCGCACATCGAGCTTCTCGAACAGGTTCCGCAAATGGAATTTGATCGTATTGACCGATACGCCGAAATCCTTCGCCAGCTGACTGTTGGTGTGGCCAGACCCCAGAGCGGACAGCAGGCTGCGCTCGCGCAGCGTCAGATTTTCCAGCGGATCGCTGCGCATCTTGCGAATATCGACGAACGGAAAAACCATATCGCCGGCGGCGACCGAGGCGAGCACGTCGAGCAACCGCTCCGGCGGCGCGCGTTTTGAGACAAAGCCGGCGCCGCCAAGTTGCAAGGTTTCTGCCGGCGCGGCGGGATCATTGGTGCCGCTGTAAACGACGATCTTTGGCGCGGCGACCTGCCGCGAAAGCGCGCGTAACACGTCGCGCGCATGGACCGTCGGCAGTTGCCAGCCGATGACGGCGATGGCGAATTTCTGCTGGCGCGCCGCTTCCAGGAAATCTTCGCCATCCGTGACCTTGACCACGAGATTGAAGCGTCTGTCGTCGGAAAGAAGCTTATCGAGCCCGGCAAGAATTAGCGGGCTCTTGTCGGCGATCGCGACATCAATGCGCGGCGCGGGCGACGACGTCTCGTCGTGATCCTCGCCGACCGTCGCAGACCGACCGGCCGCATCACCTTTTCTGTCGCCTGACCTGATCGATGAGGTAGTCGGCATCTGCGCCCTCTGTCGCCCGGACGGCTCTCCGCGCGCGCGTCCGCCAACCATTTCGCCGGTTTTTCAGGGAATATCCAGAAGTTTATTCGACGCGGCCGCCCGCCCGTCTGAACTGGCGTTGGCGCGCGCGATGCCGCCGCGCCGGTCGCAGCGTCCGGGATCACAAAACCGGTCGCGGTTCCCGGGATAATATCGGCGCGCTTTCATGCCCGCCAAAACAAAGGCGCGCCGCATCGGACTGGCCGATGCGCCGCGCCTGAAAAACGCAGCGATGAGCTGTTTCTTAGTCGTTGAAGACCCAGCGCGCAGCGAAATAGGCGACCGCGCCAATCGCGATGATGGAAATCATGCCGACGGGCGTGGCGGCATAGCTGGTCAATTCGAGAATAGCACCCATTTCTTCCTCCTAGGTAACCTGAACCTTTATTGTTGGCGGCGATTTAAGCGAAAATCGCGCTCGCGTTCCGATCAGGTCATGCAGAACAACGCATGTCGTATCCGGCAACGGCGAGAACGTCCCGATGAGTCGCATCGCCGACACATTCCCATCGGTGAACATCGGACTTCTCTCGAAACCCGATCGTCGGCACGAAATGATCGGCGCGACCCGCTTCTCTTTGTTCTCGGCCAAAATGCGGTGAACGCATGATCTCCGGCCAAGCGGTGATCAACGCGTATTCGAGGGACTGACCCTTGTCAAGACGCGCAACTGTTCTAGCGCGCGCGACGCTGCCGGGCCACCATCGCCTTTTTCGCGCTGCGCTCCAGTTAAGATCTGGCGAACCGTTTCCTTATCAACATTCAGTGAGCGTCCATGACTTCCTCGCCCTTCCGGTTGTTTCTTATTGTCGCAGCGCTGGTCGCCGGCGGCTTCTCTCTTTTCTACGCCACGCGCGGCCGCTCTCCGGCGTGCACGGGCGACGGCAAATACATGTCGACGGTTGCGGATTGCAAAAGCTGGGGACTGTCGGAGGATGCGTGCGCTGCGGCCGTCGCCAAAGCCCGGGCGGTCGCCGTCCGTGCTGCGCCGAAAGCGACGACCTCGCTTGAATGCGAGACACGCTTCGCGGATTGTTTCGATAATGACGCTGGCGGGTTCACGCCGCGCCCGTCATTCTGCCTGAAGAGCGACGGCGAACCCTCGGAAATCCGCTACCTCGAATATCAGTCGGATCGTCGCAACCGGAAATCGACACGGGAAGTGCGCATTAACTGAGCGCGAAGAGGCGCGCCTATTGTGTCGACTGGGCGCGCCGCTGGCCTATCTGGAAATCAGCGGCCTCGATGACGAGTTTTCCGGCGGCCGTGCCAATATCCATGTAGATCGGCACCACGACATGCGCCTCGGGAAGCGGCGCAAGCCAGACCGTCATATCGCGGTTGTTGGTCATGTAGCGGGTGGATGGACTGTCCGGCCGGTGACCGGCGATCGGCATGTAACGCGCGGTGCAGACTGCGACTGGGCCAGCGTAGCCGCGCGCGTCAATGCTCTGCTCGCCGGCGTAATAAAGCGTCACATTGAAACGCGTCACGCCGTCGAAGACCGGGATCGTGCGGTTGCAGGCCGCCGGACCCGTCATCGCCTCGCCGGCCGGCACGCTCATGATCAGGGCGCTGACGGGGTCAAGAATGTGACGACGGGCGTCCTCATCCACGGGCACCCGCGCGTCCATGTCCCTGGGCGGCGGGCGGACCTCGACGGATCGAACCGACTTGGCCGCCAGCGCCATCCGGACGGTCCGGGTTTCCTCGCTGTTGGACGTGGTGTTGGCGTAGCTGGCCGGCGACGGTCCGCCCGGGGTCATGCCGCCCGAGGCGGAGGCAGCGCCGCGCGTGCTGTTGACGAGATTGGCGAGACCGGTGGTCCGCATGCCGATTTCGATGCGGTAGGCGCGCGCCGCCGTCGACGGTTTTTCGGAAACGCGCCGCTCATGACGCCCACCTGTCGCGCAATCGACCCACGCCCCCCATCAGGCGGATTCCTGCCAGTGACCGTCGGCGAAGATGCGCCAGGCCCGGAGCCCGGCCTTTGCCTTGACCATCCGGCCGGCCTTTGCTTCTGACACAAGATGCTTGAAAATCAGAGGCGTACGCCACGCAAAGGGTTTCTCCGGATCACAGACGGCATGATATTCGTCGCTGTCAGGGTCGTCCATCAGCAGCGTTCCAACGCGATCCGGCCGCATTTGCGCCGATAGACCGCGATCTTCCTTCCACTGACAATAATACTCCCGGCAGACCTGCGGTCGCGTCTCGTAGACGCCGCATCCACCAGCCCCGACACAATGGGCGCACAGGACCCCGGCCGTTTTTATGAGTTCCTCGATTTCGAGAAACATACAGCAAAAAATGCAGGGGCCGCAGGATTTTCCGGGGATTTCGGGCATTGAGAACCACGCGCGAGACAGGGAGAATCGAATCGGCCTATTCTCACCGCGATAGCTTCGGATGCAAGCGGCGGTCTCTGGAGACCGTAACGGCCTCCGTCGCAGGGATGCATCAGGATTACAGCAGCCGGATAGCGCCTCGTATGAGCGACCCTGACAATCTTTTCGTTTCGCCGGAATGGCTTTCCAGCCGCCTGTCCGACCCCGATATCCGCATCTTCGACGCCTCGTGGCATATGCCTGCAGCCGGGCGGGACGCCGGCGCCGAATATCGCGCGGGACATATTCCGGGAGCCGTATTTTTCGACATCGACGCGATCTCGGATCACGCCACCGGCTTGCCGCACATGCTCCCGTCGCCATCGGACTTTGCGGCGGCCGTCGGCGCGATGGGCTATGGCGACGGCATGCAGGCGATCGTTTACGACAGCGTCGGACTTTTTTCTGCGCCGCGTCTCTGGTGGATGATGCGGGTCTTTGGCGTCGCCCGGGTCGCAATCCTCTCGGGCGGACTGCCGGCCTGGATCGCCGCCGGCCTGCCGCTGGAAACCGCAACCACGCGCCGCGCGGCCGCCATTTTCACGCCGAATGTCGATCGATCGCTCGTCGCCGACGCGGCGCAGGTCCTGACTGCGCTCGAAACGGGCGACGTCCAGGTGATGGATGCGCGCTCGGCCGATCGTTTTGCGGGCAAGGTCGCCGAACCCCGGCCGGGCCTGCGCGCGGGCCATATGCCCGGCGCGCGCAATCTCCCCTTCGCGCGCCTCGTGGAAGACGGCCGCCTGAAATCCTGCGCCGCGCTCGAAGCGGCCTTCGAAACCGCCGGGATCAATCCCGATCGCCCGACGATCGCAACATGCGGCTCCGGCCTTACAGCCTGCATCCTCAGCCTCGCCCGGGCGGCGACAGGACGGGCGCCCGCGACGGTCTACGACGGCTCGTGGTCGGAATGGGGTGGACGAAATGACCTGCCCGTCGAGTCCGGCGAAATATAAATGCATATTTACTATGCAATTCGCCTAAAATAAATGCAAACCTTATAATCATAAGGCGCGGATATCGGAGCGAGCGTCTTTACTGTGCCCGTGGCGCCAAAATCGCTCGGGTGATAGAGATCCGGGACGGCGAGAAGCCAGACGTCACGGGAAGCCGAGAGGGTCGGCTGCCGCGGCAAGCGGCGCGGGGAAGGAAATGAAAAAAATCGAGGCGATTATCAAGCCTTTCAAACTGGATGAAGTGAAAGAGGCTTTGCAGGCTGCTGGCTTGCAGGGCATCACTGTGACCGAGGCAAAGGGCTTCGGCCGTCAGAAAGGCCACACGGAACTCTACCGTGGCGCCGAATATGTCGTTGATTTCCTTCCCAAAGTTAAAATCGAGATCGTTCTCGCCGACGAAGCCGTGGATCGCGCGGTGGATGCGATCCGCAACGCCGCGCAGACCGGCCGCATCGGCGACGGCAAGATATTCGTCTCAAACGTTGAGGGGGCCATTCGCATTCGCACCGGCGAGTCCGGCGCGGACGCGATCTAGGCCGCGTCGCCCAGACAATGAGCTTCCTCCAACAACTCTTTCGCCGCGCAGAAGCGCCGAAAACGCGTGTTCCCAATGAGCAACAAGGGGCATTGAGCACAATGACGACCGCCAAGGAAATTATCAAGAAAATCAAGGATGACGACGTTAAATACGTCGATTTTCGTTTTACCGATCCGCGCGGCAAGTGGCAGCACGTGACCTTTGACGTTTCGATCGTCGACGAAGATGCGCTCAATGAAGGCATCGCCTTCGACGGCTCCTCGATCGCCGGCTGGAAAGCGATCAACGAGTCGGACATGCTCCTGATCCCGGATCTTGAGACGGCGACGATGGACCCGTTCTTTGCGGCCGCCACGATGGTCATCGTCTGCGACGTCGTGGAGCCCACGACCGGCCAGCCCTACCCGCGTGACCCGCGCTCGATCGCCAAGAAGGCGATGGCGCATATCAAGACGCTCGGCATCGGCGATGTCGCATATTTCGGCCCCGAAGCCGAATTCTTCGTCTTCGACGACGTTCGTTTCTCGGCCGACCCCTACAATACGGGTTTCACGGTCGA
>CAZJAY010000070.1:0-6779 GCA_964543915.1 uncultured Methylocystis sp.
ATTGACGTCGGCTCCGGCACGGGCGTTCTCGCCATCGCGGCCGCCCGTTTGCTCAATCGTCCCGTCGCCGCCGGCGACATCGATCCGGTCGCCGTCGAAACGGCGCGCGCCAACGCGCGCGCCAATCGCGCTGGCCCCTATGTGCGTCCGGTTGTAGCCGCCGGCCTGCGTCATCCGACGATGGGCGGCCGATACGATCTGATCCTTGCAAATATTCTTGCGAAGCCCCTGCGTCTTCTGGCGCCCGCGCTCGCGCGCGCAGCGACCCCGGACGCGGATCTGATTTTGTCCGGGCTTCTTGCAAGGGATACCCCGGGCGTGCTCGCCGCCTACCGGGCGCAGGGTTTTGCGCTCGCCGAACGCCGCGACATTGACGGCTGGGCGACCTTGCGTCTGCGGCGCGGCGGCGCAAAACCAACGCCCGTTCGGTTCCGCTAGCCATTGCCGGGCGGCGGTCACGCCGCTACGTTAATTGCATGTTCGAAGCAAAATTCCAGTCCTTCGCCGACGCTGTCGCGCCGGTAGATTCCGCTGCGCGTGTCAAGGCGCTTCGCGCGCTTCTGAAAAAACAGGGGCTCGACGGCTTTCTTGTGCCGCGCGCCGACCGGCACCAAAACGAATATGTTCCGGCGAACGCTGAGCGGCTCGCGTGGCTCACCGGTTTTGCGGGCTCTGCGGGCTTCGCCATCGTAACACAGCGCGAGGCCGCGATTTTCGTCGATGGACGTTACACGATACAGGTCCGGCAGGACGTCGATACGCGCACATTTGCGCCTCTCGATATCGCCGACATTGCGCCATCGAAGTGGCTCGCGGGACACGTCTCGCCCGGAGCCCGCATTGGTTACGATCCATGGCTGCATACCTGCGCCCAGATCGAGCGTTTCCAACGCGCGCTGGCGGACAGGGATGCAACGCTTGTCGCCGTCGACGAGAGTCCCATTGACGCGTTGTGGAAAGATCGTCCCGCCGAGCCCTGCGGCCTCGTCTCAATCTACCCGACGCGTCTCGCGGGCGAGACGGCGAATGCCCGGATCCGGCGTTTGCGCCGTGTCCTCGATGGGGCTGAGGCGATGTTGCTCTCCGATCCGCACGCGATCGCCTGGACTTTCAACATCCGGGGAGCCGACGTCGCACATACGCCGATTCCGCTCTGCTTCGCGTTGTTGCCGAAGACAGGCGCGCCGACGCTTTTCATCGATCCCGCAAAGCTCGATGCGCGCACCCGAAAGACGCTCGAAAAATTTCTGCGGCTCCAGCCGCCTGACGCGCTGCTCGACACGCTCGCGCAATTGGGGCGCGATGGCGCGACGCTCCTTTTCGACTCCGCGACCGCGCCGGAGAAGCTCGTCGCGACCCTGCGCGGGGCTGGCGGGACGGCGCGGCTCGTCGACGACCCCGCGTCCCTGCCGAAAGCAGTCAAAAACGCGGCCGAATGCGCCGGCGCACGCGCCGCGCATGTGCGTGACGGGCTCGCGCTCACCCGTTTCCTCGCATGGTTTTCAGAGACAGCGCCACGTGGCGGCCTGACGGAAATCTCGGCGGCGCAAGCGCTCGAAACCTTCCGCCGCGAAAATGGCGATCCGGACGGCGCCTTGCGGGATATTTCGTTTCCGACGATTTCGGCCTTCGGCCCCCACGCCGCGATACCGCACTATCGCGTCACCGAAAAAAGCGATCTGCCGATCGGCAAGGGCGTCTATCTCGTCGACAGCGGCGCGCAATATCTCGACGGCACGACCGATGTGACCCGCACAGTTATTGTCGGACGCGCGCCGAAGCAGTTTCGCGATCATTACACGCGCGTCCTGAAGGGGCATATCGCCATCGCGCGCGCGGTGTTTCCAAAAGGCGTGTCGGGCGCGCAGATCGACGCCTTCGCGCGCCGCGCCTTGTGGGAGGCGGGTCTCGATTTCGATCATGGCACCGGCCATGGCGTCGGCGCCTATCTTTCGGTGCACGAGGGCCCGCAGCGTATTTCTCGCCTCGGTACGACGCCGCTGCAACCCGGCATGATCCTGTCGAATGAGCCCGGTTATTATCGCGCTGGCGAATACGGGATCCGGCTTGAAAATCTCGTGATCGTGGAAAAACGCGATATCACAGGAGCCGAGCGGGAAATGTACGGTTTCGAGACCATCACTCTCGCGCCGTTCGATCTTGCCTGCATCGAACCGAAACTGCTTGCGCCCGAGGAAGTCGCGTGGCTCGACGCCTATCATGCGCGCGTGCGCGCCACGCTCTCGCCGCTCGCCGACGCCGCGACCCGAAGATGGCTGCGGACGGCCACCCGGAAGCTTTCGGCGCGTTAACGTGTCTCAACCGAGATGAAGCCGGGGCGGGCTATTGCAGTCATGAGTCCTTCGCCGGTTTTCGCGCGTCCGCATCGTCCGGCGCGGTCGACCACGATCAGGCCGCCGACGCCGGAAATGCGGGCGATCATGCGTCGGATGGCCTCGGCGGCGGCCGTTTCGGCGTCCATGCCTTTTTCCTCAATCAGGAACCCGACCAAACGGGCGATTGACATGCGCAGAAAGTCTTCGCCGACGCCGGTGCAGGAAACGGCGCAACTGGCGTTGTCGGCGAACACGCCGGCGCCGATGACGGGCGAGTCCCCCACGCGGCCGTAGCGTTTGCCGGGAACCCCGCCCGTCGAGGTGGCGGCGGCGAGATCGCCGGCCGCGTCGCGCGCGACGGCCCCGACGGTCCCGAGCTTCGCCGCGCCCGTTTGCCGCCGCGCATGTTCCGCCCGTCGTTCTGCGGTCAGGAAATAGTCCGCCGACGCCATTTCGCAGCCGGCGGCGGCTGCGAAGGCCTCTGCGCCTTCGGCAACGAGGAAAACATGTCCGCTTCGCTCCATCACGGCGCGGGCGGCGCGCACGGGGTTCCTGACGCCACGAACGCCGGCGACGGCTCCGGCGGCGAGGTTGCGCCCGTCCATGATTGCCGCGTCCATTTCGACATGGCCATTTGCCGTCAACACGGAGCCCCGGCCGGCGTTGAACAGCGGGTCGTCTTCAAGCAGCTGGACGCAAAGCGTCACCGCGTCGAGCGCCGGGGCGCCATCCGCGAGCAGCGCCGCGCCGGCGGCGACGACGTGGCGCAGGGACGGCGCGAAATCGGTATTTTCGGGCGTGGTCCCGAACCCGCCGTGGATCGTCAGCGCATAGTCGCGCGGGGTCGCCAACCCTTTCGACCCATGCGACGCGGTCAGGACGACTGACCCGCGCGTTTCTCGAAGAACAGCGCCTGGCTGATCGTCGCCTTGACCGTTTCCTCGCGATAAGGCTTGCTGATCAGGAAGGCGGGCTCCGGCCGATCGCCCGTCAGCAGGCGTTCGGGATAGGCGGTGATGAAAATCACAGGCACATCGAAACGCGTCAGAAGTTCGTTGACGGCGTTAAGGCCCGACGTGCCGTCGGCGAGCTGGACGTCGGCGAGGATAAGGCCGGGATTTTTCTCCCCGGCAAGCCGTATCGCCTCGCTATGCGTGCGCGCAATGCCGATGACCCGATGCCCGAGGTCCTCGCAAATGAAGCGGATATCCTGCGCGATGAGCCCTTCATCCTCGATGATCAGCACATCGGTTGCGACCCGTTGCGCGATCTCGCGGCCTGCTTCGGCGATGAGTCGATCCACTTCGTCCGGCGCGACCCCCAGGATTTCGGCCACTTCGTTCCGTGAGAAGCCCTCGACCGTACGGAGCAGAAAGGCCTGCCGCGAGCGCGGCGTCAAATGGCTCACATTACGCTGGGCGGCGGTCGGGGCCGCCTCCGGATCGGCGTCGGAGGCGACATTGAGCGGGATTGACGCCCATGACGCCATGAACAGCCGGTAGAGCCCGACCTTCGGCGTCGTGTCGGCGGGAAAGGAGTCCAGATCGGCAATCAGCGCCTCGAGCGTCGCGACGACATAGGCGTCGCCGCTTTTCTGAGAACCGCAAAGCGAGCGGGCGAACCGTCTCAGATAGGGAAGATGCGGCGCAATCTCGCGAGAAATGTTCATATTCGTTTCCATCGCCTGTCAGGCCGTTGCGGAAAGGCTTAAAGGCTGGCGTCAGCCTTCGCAACAATCCCGACGCAATCCCGTCGAGGGACACGGGAACATTTGGCGTCGTCGCGGGTTTTATTGAAGTCAGGGTTTACGATCGCGCGCGCGGGCGGCGGCGAAAACAGGGCTCGCGGAAATCAGGAATGACTGAGGGCGCAGAGGTCAATAACGGCGACGACGGCCGGCGGGCCGACGACGGCGGCGGACGCGCAACGGCCGGCGGGGAGCGCAATGATCGCGCGCAACGGCCGCCGGGCCCGGTTCACGATAAGGCGGCTGCGCTCGATCCGAAGGTGCAGGAGCAGCTCGGCCGCGTCTTCCGCAATTTCTGCGACGATCTGGTCAAGCAGCCGATCCCGGACAAGCTCTCGGTTCTTCTCGCGCGCCTTGAAGCCCGGCAACGCGAAAAATAATGAGCGAGACCAGTTTCGCCGACATGATGGTGGCGGAAATGCCGTATCTGCGCGCCTTCGCGCTTTCTCTTTCCGGGTCCGCCGCCTTCGCCGACGATCTCGTACAGGAAACGCTCATCAAGGCGTGGACGCATGAAGCCTCCTTCGCACGCGGCACGAATTTCCGGGCCTGGCTCGTAACGATCCTGCGCAACACCTATTTCAACGAATATCGCAAAAGAGGTCGCGAGGTTCAGGACAGCGATCACACCCACGCGGAAAGCATCCCTGTGGGCGGCGATCAGGAAGCGAATGTCACCATGCGCGACGTCCAGCGCGCGCTGGACAGACTGCCGCCGGAACAGCGAGAAATCCTGCTTATGATTGGCGTCACTGAACTCAGTTACGAGGAAGCCGCCGTGGTTTGCGATATCGCCATCGGCACGGTCAAAAGCCGTCTCAATCGCGCCCGGGCGCGCCTCGCTGAACTTCTCGGCATGACCGGCGGTGAAGCGGTCGCCGGATTTGTCCCGGGACCGGAGCGAAAGTCTGGCGGCGCAACATAGAATTTCAATGATTTTTCCGAACTGACGAATGGACCGGGAATGCTACGAATCCCGAGGGGATCTTTAATCGGCGGCGGAGCAATGAGCGGGCTGTTTTTCGAAGCGTCGCTTGCGCCCGCTCGGGCGGCGGAAGCCGCCGCGTCGAACGTCGATACGTCGTGCATGTTGATGATTCTCGCCGGCGCGCTTGTATTCGCGCTCGGCGCGCTCTTCGCTACAGGCGCATCGCGGCGCCGTCTGCAGTGCGCCCTGGAAAAACTTGCCACGCTGGCGGCGGCGGAGACGCCGGCCGCCTGGATCCCGACTGGCGTCGACAGCATCGATCGCGTGGCGCGAACAATCCTCGATTTCGACCGCCGCCTCGCAGAGAAACGTGAACGGATCGCCGCCGGACAGGACGAAATCCGCGCCGCCGAAGCGCATGGTCGGGCGATGGACCGCGAACTTCATCATCGCGTCAACAATACGCTCGCCATGATCCAGGGCGTCGCCAATATCACGGCGCGCGCCGCGCCTGATTTCGACAGCTTCCGCGCCGCCTTTTCCGAACGGTTGCATTGTCTCGGCCGCATTTCGACGTTGGTTGTCAGTCGTTCATGGGCCAGCACGCCAATGCGCCCGCTGGCGCAGACAGCGATGGACTGCGGCGATGAGCACATAAGCGCACGGATCGATCTTTCGGGCGACGATGTCGCGTTGGGTTCGGACGTCGCGCTCGCGCTGGGCATGGCGCTACATGAGCTCTACTCCAATGCCGTCCGCCACGGCGCGCTTTCCAACGACCTCGGGCGGGTGCGACTCGCATGGCGCGCGATACGGGAAGACAAGCCGCGCATTGTGTTGACATGGATCGAAACCGGCGGCCCGCCGCCCGACGACTCAGCCGGCTCGGGCGTTGGCCTTTATCTCGTCCGACATGTGCTGGCGCGTCAGTTCGAGGGCGAGGCGCGCATCTGCATGGAGCCCCGGGGGCTGCGCGCCGAAATCTCCGCTTCAATGCTCGAGCCGGAGGTCGGCGCGCATGAGGTCCTCGCGCCTACCGGGACGCCGCAGACTCCTGGGGCGTCACCCGGAGCGCAGTGATCCGGTTACGCACCCGGCGCATCACCTCGAAGCGGAAGCCATGAAAGGTAAATACCTGTCCGGCCTCCGGAATGGCGCCGGCTTCGTGAATGACGAGCCCGGCGATCGTGGTCGCCTCTTCATCGGGCAGATCCCAGGCCATGACGCGATTGAGATCGCGAACCGGCACGGTCCCGTCGACGAGCACGGCGCCGTCCGGCTGCGGACGGACGCCCTGCACGGCGAGATCATGCTCGTCGCGGATATCGCCAACGATTTCCTCGAGAATGTCCTCGAGCGTCACGAGGCCCATGACCTCGCCATATTCGTCGACGACGAGCGCGAAATGGGTTTTGCGCTTCAGAAAGGCTTCGAGCTGATCCTCAAGCGTCGTCGCCTCCGGCACAAACCATGGCGCGAACATCACGTCGTCGATATCGATTTTGGACGCGTCGCCGCCGGCCGCGTCAAGCGCGCGCAGCAGATCCTTTGAATGCAGCACGCCCACGAAATTATCGGGACGCTCGCGCCAGAGCGGCATGCGCGTGAAGGTCGACGACAACACTTAGCGCACGATCTGCACCGGCGGCAAATCAGCATCGATTGTCCGCATCTTGGTGCGGTGGATCATCACATCCGCAACGTTCAACACATGCTGATCAAGGACGCCGCCGAACATATCGCGCGCAGCGCGCTCGACATTGCCCTC